>DATCMY010000446.1:0-6844 GCA_036565505.1 Hanamia sp. | reverse complement strand
AAAGGCGAGGGATGGGTAGGGGTTGGTAACGCAAGATTTTAATAAATCCCCTGATTATTAATGGAAATGCGGGAGTTAACTGATATTTTAATTTTTTAATGGAATTTCGCTAATATCGAAAATGCCTGCGAAATTCGGGATCACGAATCAATTCAATCTTCTAATCTTTGAAGATCAACGATCAACGTAGCATCTTAAAATCATCCCGGCTGAAAACACCCGGCCCTGCATGGTCTCCCACTTTCATAGCAAAATTGACAAATTTTACATTTTTTAATTCAGTCAATGTATAGGTGGCGGATGCCATATAATTTTCGGCGCCGGTACTACCCATTTCCTCGGTTAGTTTTTTACTGTCTGGGATTTTTACATACATAGTGTCGTGTGAAATTTTTACAAGGTCAAGTTGAACTTCAGGATAATTATTATTGATCATTTGTATAAGATGAACGGATGAAAAAGTATCCAGTTTTATATCAACTGGTTTTTTTAATTTTTCTTTTGCACCATTATCTTCGCTTTCAACAGACCATATCATAGGGCGGTTAATTATTTTTTGAATAGAATCTGTTGAACTGTTTGCAGAAGAAAGCGTATCATGAACTTCTTCATTAATGACTGGTTCTTTTCCTTTATCGTTGGAATTACAACTAAAAAAAACAAAACAAATAAATGCGATGCTGGTTAATTTGATTTTCATAATACCTGAAAATTATCCAAAAAAAATTAAAAAGGATAGCCTATACCTAAGTTTAACACTAAATTTTTTCTTCTCCATTCTCTGTTTCCAAAATCTACCTGGTTAAGAATCCATCTTTGTCCGGTAGGTAACCACGGTTCTCTTAGCGGCATCCCGATATCAATACGTAATAATAAAATAGTGAGATTAATGCGTAAGCCAACGCCTGTGCCCACTGCAAGTTCATTTAAGAAATTTTTTGAAAATTGTGCCCCCGGCCTGGATGTATCTTTTTTATACATCCAGATATTTCCGGCATCTATAAAGAAAGCGCCTTCCAGGATGCTGTTGATCTTGTAACGTAATTCTGTATTCAGTTCCAGCTTAATATCACCTGATTGATCCGGGAAAAATGTAAGGCTGTCGGCCCTTGGATTCCGGTAAGTTCCGGGGCCTATAGAACGGCTGCGGAATGCACGGATACTATTTGTCCCACCTATAAAAAATTGTTTTATATAGGGCAGTTGGCTTGAATTTCCATAAGGATAACCAAATCCAAGTATCATGCGATTGGCTAATCTCATTTTTGGATTAAAAGCATAATAATATCGAAGATCTGATTGTGCTTTTAGGTATTGTGAAAAGGGTACGCCAAAAATTCTTTTCTTTCCATCTGTTGAACCCGGTTTTATGAAGATGCCCGCGATATTGCCGGATAAATCGGCTAAGCCATTAAAATAAAAACCTGTTCCATAAGCATCATTTACGAGAGGGTCAATAGTATAAGAATAATTGGAACCAATAACAAATTGAGTATCTATGGCATGTTTTAAAATAGGATCCATTAAAATACTGTCGCGGTATTTTTGTGTTATATTAATGGCTTGTACATAATTTATTGAAAACGGGTTTAATTCCTGTTGAACTTTTAAGTTGGGTTTCCACACATAACCCAACTCAGCTTTAAAAGAATTTAATGTATATAATTTTCTCCGATTGAGCAGGTCGTAACTAAGGTTGATTCTGGATTTTGGCACAAAAGCATTCGTAGTATTAAATTTAAAAAACGGCACTACAAATTTTGGAATGGTGAATGTAATTCCGCCTCCTAATTTATAAGTATTATATCCGCTTTGATAGCCACTGTATTGCACTTCGCTTCCGGCATTGGCATAAATATCCAAATGCTCCGCACCGCGGAATGTATTCCTGTTTCCAAAAGTTAGCGTAATTAAAGAACCCAAATAATTGTTGGATTTTGTATTGCCCGAAATTTCTCCCCGCAAAGATTTTTTGGGAAGAGGAGTTAGGTAATAATAGGTATTCAACCTGCCCGTGTCTCCTTCACTGTTAGGAGAAACTTCAAACCTGTTTTTTACAAATTTAAAAACATCAAGATTGATCAACCTGCTTAAGGTAAGATTATGATCCGTGCGGTTATACACATCTCCTGAATCAAAGCGCATGATACGGGGAAATAATTTTGGTTTAAATTTTTTGGCCGGATCTACAATGTAATAACCATTATATAAAGCCTTATTCAAATGACTGGTATCATTTCGGGTTGCATTTAGGTGGAAATTTGGATAGATATATACATCATCAATGATGTAAGGTTTTTTTGCAACCTTAGGCGTATTTTCTTTTACCTTAAGGTACATATTAACTTTATGATTGCCGATGGTACTGTCTGCATCGAGGATTAACAGGTCCGGGCTGAAATAAAAATATCCTTCTTCCTTTAAAATAGCGTCTATTCTTGATCGTTCCCCTTTTATTACTTCGAGATTAAATGGATCTCCGGGATGAAGTATTGTTTTTGATTTAGTGCCCTCAATTGCTCTTCCCAGCGCAGAACTGTCCATTTCAAAATTTACATCTTTAATAGTGTAAATAGCACCAGGTGTAAGCGTATAGAATGCATGACCTTTCCTTTTTTTTACAACTGTATCTCCCGCGGCCTGAGCCTGGAAATAACCGATATTTTCGAGATAATTTTGTAACACTTTTGCATTGAAATCCAGATTGGTACTGCTTAATAAAACAGGTGGCTGCCCTATTTTTCTGAAAAATTTCCTGATGAATCCTCCTTTCTCAGGGTTACCACTCATATTGTAGAACATGAGTTTAAATGGTATTCCTAAAAACTTGTTATTAGGTAAAGGCCGGGTTAACTTTTCTGTTATTTCAATTATGTTCTTTTTTACTTTTTTTGATAGGGTACTGTCATTGACTTTTATGGTAGCGCCGGTATACAAGGCATCTCCTTTCGGTACCAGTTTAATGGTATTACACGATGCAAAAAACAGCGTGGCTATTATTAAAATTAATGCTTGCAATTTAAGTCTCATTCTCATTCTAATTTGCTTTTGCAGGCGGTGAAATTGTTTTTATATCAACTTTCGTTGCCGCCTTATTCTGTTTGTCGATTTCTCTTTTCTTTTTGCGTTGGTCTTTTGTGGTGAAGAGTTCTTTGAATTTATTGTAATCAATAGAAATAATAAATCCAATACCGGTTTCAACTACATAACCTTCTATGGCGCCTGTGTAATCATTCTTACGATAAGCCCTCAACATATATTTTCCATCCTTACTCAATTTGTAATTGATTGAAATATTTCCTGCGACATTATTTTGTTGGCTGTTGGTTTGTTGTGGCCCTTGTAATTCAAAATTACTTCCTACGGTTACGGTTAAACGATCACTTAACAAACGCCTGGTAATTCCTACATTAAAGTCTGTACGGTTTTGTTTGCTTCCGGTAGTATAATCTGCGGTGGTGGCCAGATCGAAATTTATATCTACTCCCTGTATCAGTCCTTTGGTAAGGTTATTCAACTGTTCGGTTAAAAGCCTGCTTACACTTTGCATTGCAAATGTATTGGCATCAAGTGATCCTCCGCTACTATTATCAAAAGGGTTTTCTCCCACAAAACGGTTCAATAATAATAAGGCAAAAACCTGCTTATTCATCTCTCCCTGATCTTGTCTTAATTGAATTAGTTTATTCTGAACAGTGCTGATGATATCTTTCGATACGTTATAATTTTTTTCTTCCGGAAGTATAATATCAAAAGTTATTTGTGGTTTTAAAAGCTCACCTTGTAATAAAAGATGTACTTCAAAAGGCAATTTTTGTTTATAGATATTTTGATTTGTTTCTGCAATTTGCGCCTGCACCAATTCGAGTGGGGGAGTGTTGGCAATATAAATTGCGGTTACATCTATCTGCGCTGTTGTTGGTTCCCCCGTCCATACTATACGACTTCCCTTTTGAATAATAAATTTCCGTTTAACCAAATTGAAAGAAAGATCATAAGATCCTTCATTAATTTCATACGAACCCACTAAAGTAATTTTACCGCTTGCGTCAATTCCGCTGGTTAAATGGCCTACGCCTTTAAGCTTTAAAAAATCACCATTTGCTGCATCTACAATCAAATTAAAAACTGCTTCTTTATCAATATTGATATTAACTGAAACGTCATAACCCAGCAATGGAGCCGTTTTTAAGGAATCATAAGGTGCCATAAATAATGAATCTTCCGCTGTGGCGCTCCTGTCTACAAATCGTACAATACCCTGTCGTTTTTGAATACCAGGATCGCCCTGTGGCATTACCACTGTAAAATCGGTTTTGTCATTTACCGTTAAATCCCCATCAACGATAGGGTGGGTGGGTGTACCTTTAATGGTGAGGTTTGTTGAAAAAACCATTTTACCATAAAATAGTTGATTGTCTTTTTTTGTGGAATTAATGGCCTGAAAATTTCTTGCTTTTACTTTTAAATCAAAACTATAATTAAAGAAATTCTTTGTATTGATAACCCCATCAATTACAATAGCATTATTACCAGTATCGCGGATGTTGAATGTGTTTAGATCAATACCTTTATTATTTATTATGACAATAGCATCTTTGTCCACTTTAAAAACATTATTCAAACGGCTTACATTAAAATCGGTATTGTTAAACTGAATTTTGCCATCAATATTGGGTTTGTTACGGGTTCCGTTTATTGCAATCTTGCCAAAGAGATTGCCCCTTGCATCTTTAATGCCTCCCTTGGTAAATCCTTCCAGTGATTTTATTTGAAGGCTCACCAGGTCAACTACAAAATTGAAACTGCTGTTGGCAGCGTTTACGAAATAATCGCCATTAATATTTACCTGGTTGCCATGGCCATTCAGGCTTATGTCTCCATGATATTTATTGGCTATATTGTTATTTACTTTAGCGGTAAGATTGCCAAGCGTATCATTATAAATGCTAAGATCATTAATAGTGAGGTCTGTTGTAAAAGTGGGTTGTGTTTGTATATTTTTTACAATGGCATTTCCATTTAATAATCCGTTTACCATTAAAGAATCACTTTGAATAAAACCGGTTAGTGTTTCAATTTTAAAATTTTTAAAATCAATTTGCAATGGGCTGTTGGGGCTGCCGCCAATACTGTTCAGGCCTAACTCCTGGTTGCCTTGTGTTAAAATAAAATTATGGGCATTAATATCTTTATTAAAATACTGAAGTTTATTTTCTGCATTTACTGTCCATTTATTATAATTCAATAAAAGATTATCCGGTTTTAAAATAAAACTGTAATTGTTTAAAGAAGGCTGACTCAAAACGCCACTCAGCGTATATTTATTTACTGATTTTTGATCTTTAATATTTAAGGTAAAATCCAGGTTGTTGTTTTGCAATGTACCGTTTAACGATGTGGCAAATATGCTCAGTGATGCACCACTTTCAAATTTCCGGAAAGAAGTATTAAATATGAGCGTTCCATTTTTTGTTCCCGCATTTAAATTAAGTGAATCTATGGTATAAGAGCCATATACTATGCGTGGGGATTTTAAAAAAATATTCCAGCCGCTATCGCTGGCGAAATTACCTGAAAGATTGATGGGTTTTAATTGGTTTAATTGTGGCAAAAATGCTCTCAATGCAGGATTGTCAATGGCTCCGGCATTTAGTGTAAAATGGTAGGGCTCTACTTTTACTGTATTTATTTTATTGGTTAATGAAAAATAAGGATCAATGGATTGTTGAAAAACATTGGCTAATTGTGTTAGTTTATATTGACCTTTTATAGAGGCAGAAAGAAAATTGGTTTTTAAAGTTAAACTTTTATTTCCCGGAACATTGTCTGCAATTACTGAAATAGAATCTATGGTGATCCTTTGTCCATTATTTACAAGGATGGAATGTGTAACCAATAAATTTCCAGCAAGATTATCAGGATTAATATTTGTAAAATCGCCTTTGATATCACCGTGATAAATGATAGTATCGGAAGTAAGATGAAGAGGAAAAGTTTTAATACTATCAATAGTTGCTATCAATTGAATCCCCGGAGAATTTCCTGATAATTCGCCGTTTGCCGCAATTACAGCATCGAGATTAGGATCATGAACTGAGGCATTTATTTTATACTTTTTATTGGCAATATTTCCATCGGCTTTTATGTTTTTGTAATTATAATTGTTAAGTGTAACATTGGCGATTAACCCATTAAAAGTTGCATTGGCCGTTTCGGGTTTAAAACCATTTCCTTTCACTATAAAATCTCCGGTGAGTAAACCCAATTTTGGGTTTTGCATGATAGTGCCTAATTGTAAATTGTTTGCATTTGCAATTAGGTCATAGCGGGCTTTATTTTGATCGGTGATATTAGCAATGGTTCCTTTTATTTTGGCATCGCCGAGGTTAGTATTTATGGCAAGGTCAGTATATAAATCATTCATACTTCCTTTTATTTTGCCAGATGCAGAAAGGGTTTCAGGAAGAGTAATATTGGAGGGTAGAATATTTTTTGGTAAGAATGAAAGAATATCTTTTTTGGAAGATTGAAATTGAGTGATGGCTAAATCGGCATATAATTTCTTAGGGTCGGGTAAGCCTTTTACAATACCGGAGGCATTAATATTTGTAGCGCCTAATCCTCTTAAAATTAATTTTTTAAAATTCATATCATTTACTTTTCCCGTTACGCTTGCCTCAACGTATAAAGTAGAATTGGGCGACAAAGAAGATGTTTGTGTTTTCAATTGCGGTACAAAAGTGAGCAGGTCCTTTATTGTTATTTTACTATTTTGTAAATCTAAATTGAGCCCAAGCAATCCCGGATCTTTTACAATGGCTTCCAATGATGGATAAGTAAT
>DATCMY010000445.1:0-1953 GCA_036565505.1 Hanamia sp. | reverse complement strand
ACCTTTACCACCGTAGGTTATGGAAGAATAAGCCCAATAGGTTTCTTAGCGAGTTCCATATCAGCATTAGAGGCATTAACCGGATTATTATCCCTTGCGGTAGTTACAGGTTTATTATATGGAAGATTTTCGAGGCCCAAGGCCTATATACGATACAGCGAAAACGCCTTACTGGCGCCATTTCAAAATGGTTTAGCCATCATGTTAAGATTAGCGCCTTTTAAAAATACCACGTTGACCGATGCGGAAGCAAAAGTAACATTAGGATTAGTGATTGAAGAAAATGGGAAAATGGTCAATAAATTTTATCAACTTCCTTTAGAATACAGCATGGTGAATTCGCTCACCCTGAGCTGGACCATTGTGCATCCGATTACAGACAATAGCCCGTTTTATAATTTTACTGAAGAAGATTTTAAAAATGCAAGAGGAGAAATTATAGTTTTTGTAAAGGCATTCGACGATATGTTTTCCAATACTGTTGTTTCACGTACTT
Source organism: Hanamia sp. (assembly GCA_036565505.1). Lineage (GTDB taxonomy): Bacteria > Bacteroidota > Bacteroidia > Chitinophagales > Chitinophagaceae > Ginsengibacter. Next base: position 1,457 of record DATCMY010000445.1, on the reverse strand, counting down.
CTTATACTTTGAATGAAATTATTTTAGGTGCCAGATTTAATCCGATGTACCATAAATCTGAAAGTGAAAATAAAACGCTCCTGCATTTAGATAAATTAAATTCTTACAGCGTGGTTGATCTGGAAATCAATGGCGACAAAAAACAAGGCAATTAAATGATATTCGGTTTTACAAAAAATAAAAAATTGAAAACTAATAAATCGTTAGTAACAAAACACGTTATCTCAAAATACCAAATATGTGCATGCAAATTATAAGGATATTTGCTTAATATAATATTATAATTATGAAAGAATTTTGGAATGAACGTTATGCTGAAAAAGAATTTATTTATGGCAAAGAACCAAATGAATTTTTTAAAGCCCAATTAGCTGAACTAAAACCAGGTAAATTATTATTACCCTGTGAAGGCGAAGGAAGGAATGCAGTTTATGCTGCAACGCAACAATGGGAAGTTGATGCTTTGGATCAAAGCGAAAAGGGAAAAGAAAAATGTATTCAATTAGCCGAAGAGAATAAGGTAGTAGTGAATTATCAAATTGCTGATGTGGCTGAAATAGATTTTGGAGAAAATAAATACGATGCAATTGCATTGATATACGCTCATTTCCCACCAAACATCAGAAAGAAGATCCATGAAAAATGCGCAAAAGCATTAAAACCGGGAGGTGCAATTATTCTTGAAGCCTTTAATCCACTTCAATTAAAAAATTCTAGCGGCGGGCCTAAAGACATGGATTTGCTTTATACAATCCCGATGCTCAAAGATGATTTCAGCGATTTAAAAATCAAATACCTTGACAAATTAACAACAAATTTGAAGGAAGGCAATTATCATATCGGAAAAGCCAATATCATCAGATTAATAGCCATAAAATAAAAATTCAATTGAAATATTTCTACAGCTTTGTCTGAAAAACTCAAAAGGTTTAGAAACCATTTTAGACATATGCCCGGGAAAAAATTACCACTTTCATTAAAATGGGTTTGTTTTCCTTCAAACCAATGAGCACCATTTGTATTTTGAATGACAACCATCATTAATAGTTGAAATTAATAGTCTCAATTTAGCATGGTAAATTTTAAATCAAATGGAAACAAATAACAACATCACAATGCCAAGAATTGGTGATATGGCTCCCGATTTTGAGGCCATCACTACAACAGGTAAAATTAATTTCAGCGATTTCAATAAAGGAAAATGGGTGATCCTGTTTTCTCATCCCGCAGACTTTACGCCGGTATGTACAACAGAACTTTCTGAATTTGCCAGGCAGGAAGATTATTTTACTTCTCAGGATACCAAATTAATTGGTTTAACCCAAGTTGCAGATGACATTCAGTAATTGTTAAAAATTTAGATTTAATTGTTAAAATAGAGTTGTCATTTTTATCTAAATCACAAATCATACGTGGGTACCCCCAGTGGTATTATTTATATTCAACTCTCAAGGCCT
>DATCMY010000444.1:0-23596 GCA_036565505.1 Hanamia sp. | reverse complement strand
GTAATATAGAATTCAGCTTTACCATGCCTGAAGCGCTTACACAATGGAAACTGATGACACTGGCACATACCAAAGATTTGGCGAGTGGTTATGCAACTAAAACTGTTATCACCCAAAAAGATCTTATGGTGCAGCCCAATGCTCCGCGCTTTCTCCGTGAAGGTGACCGTATGGAGTTCGCAGCAAAAATTGTAAACCTTGGAGATAAAGAAGTAAGCGGACAGGCAGAATTTCATTTACTTAATGCATCAACCATGAATTCTGTGGATGGATGGTTTAAGAATATTTCTCCCTCAAAAACTTTTAAAGTTGCTGCCGGACAAAGTGCTTTAGTTACATTTAGCATTGAAGTTCCCAGCAATTTTAATAATGCAGTTGTTTATAGAATTATTGCAAAAGCAGGCGATGTGAGTGATGGTGAAGAAGCAGCAATTCCTGTTGTTACTAATCGCATGTTGGTAACTGAATCAATGCCTTTACCAATGCGAACTGATGGCACTAAAAATTTTAAATTTGAAAAACTCATTAATTCAGATAAGAGCAAGACACTTACTAATTATGGCTTGACCGTAGAATATACAACCAACCCTGCATGGTATGCAATACAGGCTTTGCCGTATTTAATGGAATACCCTTATGAATGTGCAGAGCAAACTTTTAACCGTTATTATGCCAATTCAATTGCAACAAAAATCGTTTACTCATCACCCAAAATAAAAGCCATATTTGAAAAGTGGGCAATCTCTGATACTGCAGCGCTAATGAGTAATCTGCAAAAAAATGAAGAATTAAAAACTGTGTTACTGCAAGAAACTCCGTGGGTATTGCAGGCACAAAATGAAGAACAGCAAAAGAAAAATATTGCCCTTCTTTTTGATATGGTTAGAATGAGTCTTCAGATGGAATCAGCACTTAATAAATTAGCTGACATGCAATCGCCCAATGGCGGATTTGTTTGGTTCAAAGGTGGACCGGATGATCGTTATATTTCTCAATACATTGTTACAGGAATCGGGCATCTTAAAAAATTAAATGCGCTTCCTTCTTTCCAGGAAAATTTCTTGAAAACTATTTTAGGCAAAGCAATTCCTTACCTGGATATGATGTTGAAAAAAGATTATGATGATTTAATTAAATACAAATTTGATCTAAAGAATAATAATCTTTCAACAATAGCTATTCAGTATTTATACATGCGCAGTTTCTTCCCTGAATATCCAATAGCAAAAGAAGCTCAAACTGCGTATAATTATTACCGTGATCAGGCAAAAAAATATTGGCTCAGCCAAAGTAAATACATGCAGGCAATGATTGCATTATCACTTAACAGGATAAATGATAATAAAACTGCTCAAGCCATCATCAAATCTTTAAAAGAAAATTCCATTAACAATCAGGAACTGGGGATGTACTGGAAAGAATGGAGCCACAGTGGTTATTGGTGGTACGAAGCACCAATTGAATCGCAGGCTATGATGATAGAAGCATTTTCTGAAATTGAAAAAGATCCAAAAACTGTTGATGACCTGAAAACTTGGTTACTAAAAAATAAACAAACCAATAACTGGAAAACCACGAAAGCCACGGCAGAAGCCTGTTATGCGTTATTGTTGCAAGGTACAGACTGGCTTTCTGAAGAAAAAACAGTTTCAATTAAATTAGGTAATACAACCTTCAATAGTAAAGATGAAAAACAGGAAGCAGGCAGTGGATATTTTAAAAGAAAAATTGATGGTGATAAAGTAAAACCAGAAATGGGAAATATTAGCGTTACTGTTTCTTCCCCAATAAACCAATCAACTAATAAACAAATTAATACTTCTTCATGGGGTTCAGTCTATTGGCAGTATTTTGAAAATCTTGATAAAATCACTTTTTCGGAAACACCATTGAAGCTTAATAAAAAATTATTCATTGAAAAAAATACGGATAAAGGTCCGGTGCTTTTACCAGTGAATGATGGTGATAAATTGCACATCGGTGATAAAATAAAAGTCAGGATTGAACTTCACGTGGACCGCAATATGGAATATGTCCACATGAAAGACATGCGGGCTTCCTGCATGGAACCAACCAATGTTATTAGCGAATATAAATACCAGGATGGGCTTAGCTATTATGAAACAACTAAAGATGTAAGCACTAATTTTTTCTTCGGCTATTTAAACAAAGGAACATATGTTTTTGAATACCCAATGTTTGTTACACATGCCGGAAATTTCAGCAATGGCATTACCACCATTCAATGCATGTATGCACCGGAATTTACGGCGCATAGTGAGGGCGTGAGGGTAAATGTAGGTGAATAATGTTGATTGAATTGAACATAAACCAGGAAGATTTATTTGTAAATTGTTCTTTAAAACAACATTAAAATAAACCTTCCTGGTTTTTATTTACCAAATAATCATTTTCCTGATTAAATCTATTTATAAGCAATAAATTTTTGTTCAGCTTTCACTATTTTCTCAAAAAATGCTTTGAAAGCGATATAATCTTCTGGTGAAATTAGTTGCTGTCTTCCATCAGAAAATTTCCTGGTGACAACTAATTTATCAGGGGATTTTAAAGTATACTGAATTGAAAATTTCATGTCCTTAAAAGAAATTGATTCGCCTTTTGGTAATTCTACAAACTTTTTACCCGCAGGCGCCGTAATGTTAACGGTAGTTTCATAAGCATCTGCATTTTCATAGCTCCAGTATTCTATAGGAAAATCTCTTTTATCTGCCGAAAAATTATCTAATGTAGCAACTATATCAGGATAAATAATCTTGAATGTATTTAAACTTCCAATCTCTGCTATTTCGTTTTTTACCTTATAATTATATGTATACATTACAGAATCATTAAGTTTATCCAGTCCATCGAATTCAACCTTTTCCAGACTTACATTATTTTTATAAGAACCCGCAATACTTTTCTCCAACTCCTGCATTTGTTTTTCATTATCAAGATTCCGGAAGTCTTGTCTTGTTGCTGAAGAAAATGCGCCATACTTGATTGTTTTAATCGCCACATTCAAATCATCATCAACAGGCTTTATATCTATTACTCTTTTGATAATATCTTTTTCTCTGTTACCGGATTTTAAATGAATTATCTCTTCTTTTTCATTCGCCGGTCTGGACGGTATTTCCAGTGCTAAAGCTCCGTTTAAATTGTTAGGCAAACTGGTAAAGGGCAAATAATTATCAGTTAATTCAATAAAATAACTTTTATTATCCAGGATAGCTTTGGCAATGCAATGATTAAATTCAACAGATGGTAATAAAATATCTTTTTGCCCATTATCTCTTGTATCAACCAATACCATTTCTGCATTGATACCGGCCATGCGTGCAAGCGTTACAAACAAATTAGAAAGATCTTTGCAATCACCAAGCCGTGTTGTTAATGTAGCAGAAGCTCTTTGTGGAACAAATGCGCTTTGCCTGAAAGAAACTGAACTATACCTGATATTAGATTCAATATATTCATAAATTATTTTTGCTTTCTCAAACTGAGTCAATGTTTTTTTATTCTCAGGAAATAATTTTTTATATACCGCCAATATTTCAAAATCTTTTTCAGATGTATTATTGGAGATATCACTGTACCAATCAGCAATTTCTTTCCAGGAAGAAATGGTGGAGACATGCAATATAGTTCCTGCATCTACCAATATAGGCATTAATGGTTCATCCTTTAAAGGCTCGGGCTTTGTCATAATCCAGCTATATTGCTTAAAGTCTTCAATATTTTTTATTACAGGCTGAATATTAGAATTTGTAAATACATAATTAATTTTTTGCCCGGCAGGTACCAGTAAATTATATTTGATTGCACTTGAATAAATTTGTCCATTAAAATAATATTTATCCCAAAATTCTTTTGTAAAGCGGCCGTATACATAATTTTGCAAACGATACTTAAGAACAATAATATCTCCCGCTTCAAGGTTAGTAAATACTATTTCATTGTCGTTTCTTTCCCCATCAATTTTTGCCTGGTTCTTTTTTATTATTTCTGCTTTTTCTATAAGTAATGTTTGTGTATTGTTATAACCGATGGTAGTTTCTTTATATCTTTCTACTCCTTTATCATTGGTAATTTTTAAGATTTGTGTACTATATTCTTCATTTGCCCCATCAGGATAAATGACTACATCTTTTTGGTCAAGAATATAATAATATCCGTAATCTGTATTTTTTGCTTCATCAGGATTGTCCTCCTTAATTACTTGTGCAATGTCAACTTGTGGAAATAATTTATATATCTCAGGTTTGTTGTTTAATTTTCTTATTTTACTGATGATATCATACTGGTCCGGATCAAATTTCAATGATTGATTATAGGCATTCAGTGCATCAGCAACATTATTCTTTTCTCTTTTTATATCTCCCAATTGTTCCCAATACTTTTCATTATAAGGAGATAATGCCAATGATTTATTTATATAATCTTCAGCTTTATCATATTGCTTTGTAGAAAAATAATATTGTGATAAATTATAAAATCCAGAAGGTGCATAAGAGAATGTTTTTGCCAGTTTTTCTTTTATTTCCAATCCCTTTTTTGTATTTCCCTGTTCAATAAGTAAATCAGCATATTTTATATAAGTATCATAATCATAATTATTTTTCATATAATTTTCATACACCTTTAAAGCTCCTTTAATATCTTTATATACTTCCTTTTTAATGCTATACATCATAGGAATTAGCTTAGTATTTGTAGGATATTTTTCATACATTTTTTCTGCAACCTTTACTAAATCATCATATTTTTTATCGTGAACCAAAAGCAAAATCTGATACCCGGCAGTAGTTTCATTCTCACTATGTAGTTTTATCCTTTTCTCTAATTCTGCCGCACATTCTTCATATTTCTCATTATTGTACAACTCTTTTATATTTAAGTCATATACTTCTACGCTTTGAGGATCTGCCTGTTTTATTTTCTCCAATTCTTCAAGATATAATGTCCTGTTATTTTGCTTATTCAACACTTCAAGCAACTTCATTCTTATCAAAGAATTTTCCGGCGCTATTTTGAGTGCCTCACTCAAAATATCCCTTGCCTCTAAAAGATTTTCGCTTCTCAGATAAACATCAGCAAGCAACAAATAATTCACAAGATTAGTTGGCTGTTTTTCAATTCTATCGTTAAAATATTTTTGTGCAAAATGAGGAATAAGTTCATATTTTTTACCGCTATTTATATTTTTTGGATAAGAAGCATAGGTGGATGAAGCAACAATATTTTTTAAAGGCATATATTTTTCATCGGTAAATCGCAATGAAAAACTAGGATAAGAAGCATTGGTAAAACCAAGTTGCACCAGTACCCTGTTGAAGCCCTTTTTCAAATCATATTTTATAGTATAATTATCCATTTCAGTGGAACGGGCCTTAGATTCGGAAATTACCAATTCATCATTTATCCACACTTTTATAGAGCCTGCACAACCTACATTGCAATACACACTTTGATCCACTGGAGTGTTTACAAAGTTTTGCGCATAAACAATTGCAGTATTATTATTGAATTGATAGATTATCGGGGTCCATCCATCTTTTGCTTCAATTGCCGGAGTAAACCATTTTACATCAGCATTGGAAAGAGATTTAAAAACAGCGTTTGGTTCCGGGTATTCTAAAGGACCATAATTTTTATAAAATCCACTCTCTGATAAGTTTTCAAAAGGACCTGTAAATTGCCAGTCTCTTAAATTGCCTATGGAATTGGAAAAAGATTCTGATTTATCAAAATCGCCGGAAAAAAGATAATGCATTTCTTCCTGGTAATTAGCGGCGGCAACTAAAGTACCTGGTGCTTTATGATCCGAGGTCAATTGATCCATCAGATTTATTTGGTTGCTTGCTGCTTTTTTACCGTATGGCCCTATTACTGCCTGGTTAAACCACAATGCATATATATAAGGATAAGGGTTTTGAGATTTTTCATAAAAGGAAGTAGCAAAATCTGTTACCTCATTTTCTTTCCCATTATAACTTTTTAAATAAAGATTAGTTATAAAAGCATCCTGCGCAGTTGCGGGTTCATTCATTGCCTGCTGAAGAAATTTTTCTGCTTCAGTTCTTTTATTTTCATTTAAAGATTTCCAGGCTCTTTCGTAATTGTTACTTTGAGAGAATGAGGTGCAACTGTATACCAATAAAATGGCAACAAGGAATTTTTTCATGTGTGTTAATTTTGGTAAACAAATAAAATCAGGAGCTAAAAGTAATAGAATAGTTTAAAAAAAGAAGAAAATTCTCCTAAATATTTCAAATCCCTTATGAAGCCTTTATCTTTGCCCACCTTTATTGGCTATTTTAAAAGTTTAAAGCGAAAGGCTTTAAAAACGAAAAATACTAAACAAAAAAAGCTAAACAAAAATGTATAGAACACATACCTGCGGCGAATTGCGGATTACCGATATAAATAAACAAATCACCCTGGCCGGATGGGTACAAACCATCCGCAAATTTGGGAGTATTACATTTATTGACTTACGTGACAGGTATGGTATCACACAATTGTTATTTAATGAAAAACTTACTGAACAACTTGATGCGAATCCTTTGGGACGCGAATTTGTCATTGAGGCGAAAGGTAAAGTGAGTGAACGAAGCAATAAAAATGCAAATATTCCTACCGGTGATATTGAAATTTTAATTTCCGAATTTAAGGTTTTAAATAAATCTGCTGTGCCTCCATTTACCATCCAGGATGATACAGATGGCGGCGATGATATCCGGATGAAATATCGTTTTCTTGATCTCAGAAGAAATGCAGTTAAAAAAAATATTGAATTACGATATGCGGTAAACCGTGCAGCGAGAAATTATTTGCATCAACAAAATTTTATTGATATAGAAACTCCTTTTTTAATTAAATCCACCCCGGAAGGAGCAAGGGATTTTGTAGTACCAAGCCGTATGAATCCAGGCGAATTTTATGCGCTTCCACAATCACCGCAAACGTTTAAACAATTATTGATGGTAAGTGGTTACGACCGTTATTATCAAATTGTAAAATGCTTTCGTGATGAGGATTTACGGGCAGACAGGCAGCCTGAATTTACACAAATAGATTGTGAAATGTCATTTATAGAACAGGAAGATATTTTACAAATGTTTGAAGGAATGATAAAATCAATATTCAAAGAGGTAAAAAATATTGATTATACAGAAGCAGTTCAAAGAATGAGTTGGGAAGATGTCATGTGGAATTATGGAAATGATAAACCTGATATCAGGTTTGATTTAAAAATTGCTAATTTAAAAGTAGAAGGGAAAAACCATTTTGAAGGATTGAACAATAGTGAGTTTGCGGTATTCAATAATGCGGAAACCATTTTAGCCATATCTATACCGGGTTGCAGCGAATATTCCAGGAAACAAACCGACGAATTAATTGAATGGGTAAAACGCCCGCAGATAGGAATGGGTGGGCTCGCATTTATAAAATATAATAACGATGGGACATTAAAAAGCAGTTTTGATAAATTTTTTAATGAAGAACAATTAAAGTCGTTTGCACAATACGGCAAAGCCAATCCTGGTGATCTTATTTTGATTTTAGCCGGCAGAGAAGAACGTACGAGAAAAGCGATCAGCGATTTGCGTTTATTTATGGCCGATAGATTAGGTCTTCGCAAATCAAATGAATATAAACTTTTGTGGGTTACTGATTTTCCATTATTTGAATATGATGAAGAAAGTAATCGTTGGGTAGCCCGTCACCATCCGTTTACTTCACCTAAACCGGAAGATATTGAAGTAATGATCAACAATAATCCTTTAATTGAAAATGCCGAAAAATACCTGGAACATCCATATTCCAAAATAAAGGCCAATGCCTATGATATGGTTTTAAACGGCAATGAAATTGGAGGTGGTTCTATCAGGATATTCCAACGGGAATTACAGGAAAAAATGTTTGCAGCACTAGGAATGAGTAAAGAAGAATCACAACATAAATTTGGTTTTTTACTTGGAGCTTTTGAATATGGCGCACCTCCACATGGCGGTATCGCTTTTGGCTTCGACAGGCTTTGTGCCATTCTCGGCGGCAGCGAATCTATTCGTGATTTTATTGCATTTCCCAAAAATAACAGTGGAAGAGATGTAATGATAGACGCTCCTTCTACCATTGATGACAAGCAATTGGAGGAATTGCAGATCAGGTTGGATTTGAAATAAAGTTTAATTTCAATAATTTCAAAATCGAGCAAATGGATTATTTAAAATATTTTATTAACTATTAATCTTTCACTTTACCTAAACATTTTATTTTCATACCTTTTTAGCAAAATAATTTCATCGTGGTTCGTAAATATTTTCCTATTCTATTCCTTTTACTTTTTTTTTATCAACACCTGGCAGCACAATACGATGTGCCTTTATTTACTTCCTATACCACGGTTGCCGAACGAGCCAAATTGTATGACAGGCTTACAAACTATTCAATTTCAAAAAACTTATCATTATCACTTAACGATTCTACCGAAGAAAACTGGGAGGAAGCATTTGATGCAATGGAAGTGTTGAATTATAAAACTCCGTTTACTGAAGCAAAAGTTCATACCGCATTTGATAGTTTAGGAAAAAGAAGTATCCATTTTCAAAGAGCTTTGCTTGAAGTAGCATATACTGATTATCCGGGAGAATTCAATTTACAAGCTAAATCATTACTTGATATTACCAGTGATCCCAAAATATTTGCGATGTGCGCTGAATATCTGATTCAGCATAAAAATGACAATCTGCTTAAATATAAAATTTCAACAAACCTGTTTGAAAAATTTGGAGATAGTGCATATATAAACCCGATTTTAATCATGTTGCAAAATCGCTTGGAAAAGCCGAAGTTGAATTCAATCCATCCTATCAAAGAAGTATTAAAAGAAATTTTAGACAAAAACTTTTTGCCCAATCAAATCGTAATGTATAGCTTCCAAAGAAAGGACCGCGATTACCCCGGGTTGGTTTTGATAAGAAATGCTGAAGGAAATTTCATTACCGATTCCTCCGGAAATATTTATAATGTGCAGCAACTGGCGCGCAGCATTACCAATTTACCTGGATATTTAACCAATGGAAATACACCTCAAGGCATTTTTAAAATGTATGGCTTTGGAGTTTCAATGAGTAATTTTATAGGACCTACTGCTAATGTACAATTGGGGATGCCTGTAGAAATAAGCATGAAAAAGTATTTTGACGATAGTACTATTTTAGATTCCATATGGACAATAGATCGTTATCAAAAAATGATTCCAAAAAATCTGAAAGATTATTTGCCACTTTATGATTCCTATTATGCCGGCCTTGCAGGCAGAAGTGAAATTATTGCACATGGTACTACTATTGATCCAAAGTTTTATGTTGGAAAACCTTATTATCCTTTAACCCCAACAGAAGGATGCCTTTGTACAAAAGAAATCTGGAATGGGAAAAGAATAGAAAGCGATCAGCAAAAATTAGTAAATGGATTGTTGAAAGCCGGTGGTGCCAATGGTTATTGTGTAGTTATTGAAATTGATGACAAAAATGCCCCGGTAAAGATTAAAGATATATTGCCGTATTTAAAAAAATAGACTCCTTTACAAGGTACGATGTTTGATGTACTTTGATTGATTATTCAAAAATAAAATTACCCATGTTCCCTCTGGCAGAAAGGTTACGGCCAAAAACTTTAAATGACCTTATTGGTCAGGAACACCTCACTGGCAAAGGAAGTATTTTGCGCACTGCTATTGAGTATGGAAGAATTCCATCAATGATTTTATGGGGACCTCCCGGAGTTGGCAAAACAACCATTGCCAATATTATTGCCCATACTTTGCAAGTTCCTTTCTATACATTAAGCGCAATTTCATCTGGTGTAAAAGAAGTCCGAGAAGTAATTGAAAAAGCAAAACATGAACAAAATGCCATCCTGTTTATTGACGAAATTCATCGTTTTAATAAAGGGCAACAGGATGCCTTACTTGGGGCCGTGGAAAAGGGAATTATTACTTTAATAGGTGCCACTACAGAAAATCCCTCTTTTGAAGTAAACAGTGCTTTGCTTAGTCGTTGCCAGGTTTATATTTTAAAACCACTTGAAAATGATGGTTTGATTAAATTAATGAATCATGCGGTAAAAGAGGATACTTTTCTATCCAAATTAAATATTGAAATTATAGGAACCGAGGCATTAATTAATTTGTCGGGTGGCGATGCAAGAAAACTCTTAAACCTACTTGAACTTGTAGTAACCCAGCAAACAGATTCTTTGGAAAGTTTAGATCTTTCAAAAAAAATTTCATTGACTGATGATCTTGTAATAAATGCCGCACAACAGAAAGTGGCCCTTTATGATAAAAAAGGAGAACAGCATTATGATATTATTTCAGCATTTATAAAATCTATTCGCGGCAGCGATCCTAACGCTGCGGTATATTGGCTTGCGCGAATGATTGAAGGGGGCGAAGATGTAAAATTTATTGCAAGAAGAATGGTAATACTTGCGAGTGAAGATATTGGAAATGCAAATCCAACCGCATTGGTATTAGCCACCAATACATTTCAGGCAGTGAATGTAATAGGTTATCCTGAAGCAAGAATAATTTTATCACAATGCGCTACTTATCTTGCATCTTCCCCTAAGAGTAATGCGAGCTATGAAGCTATTAGTAAAGCGCAGGCATTGGTGGCACAATATGGGGATTTGCCGGTACCATTAGCAATCAGAAATGCGCCAACAAAGTTGATGAAGAAATTGGATTATGGTAAAAATTATCAATACGCACATAGTTTTGAAAACAATTTTGCCAAAATGGAATTTCTTCCTGAAGAAATAAAAAATATACTTTTATATAACCCGGGGAAAAATGCGCGGGAAGAGGAATTGAGAAGATTTTTGAAAGAAAGATGGAAAGAAAAATATGGCTATTAGAGTTGAACGTTTAGAACTTGCGAAATTTAGATTAATTCCAACATTAGATATATTATGATCAACTGGCAATGCAAAACTTTTTCGGAATTAACCAATGAAGAACTCTATAGAATTCTTCAATTACGAAATGAAGTTTTTGTGGTGGAACAAAATTGCGCCTACCAGGATTGTGATGGCAAAGATTTAAAAGCATATCATCTTACCGGATGGGAAAATGACACTTTGGTCGCCTACTCCCGTTTACTTCCCAAGGGTGTTTCATATCCAGATGCAGCATCAATTGGGCGTGTGGTAACTTCGCCCTTATACCGTCGACAAAATTCAGGCAGACAATTAATGATAAATTCTATTGAAAATATCTACAAGTTATTTGGGAAAGTCCCAATAATGATTGGTGCACAACTATATCTCAAAAAATTTTATGAATCTTTTTCCTTTATCCAAACCGGCGCCGTTTATCTCGAAGACGGTATTGAGCATATAACTATGAAAAAAAAAGTTTAGTTCCTTAAAGCGATACAATAAAGTTTTATTATAAGCCGTTATTGATTTATTACCAAAGAAAAATGCGGTAATTCCAAAATCGATTATCTGTTGCAAAAAATAAATCTGAATGTATTATGAAAAAACGTTTACATGCTACATGGTTTGCGTACTTCATATCAATCTTTTTAAGTTTCTTACTTTTTTCAAAAAGTTATTCCCAATCATTGGTTTTTGGAACTGGAAAAACAAAAGTTGAAGTTGGTATTAATATCGGACCTTCATTTTTTCTTGGTGATTTAGGTGGCCATAGGGGAAAAGGTACCCGTTTTATAAAAGATCTGAATTTACCTCTTACCGAGATTATGACCGGGGCATATGTAACATTTTATCCCAACGAATGGCTTGGATTCCGCGCTGCTGCACAATATGGAAAACTGCAGGGAGATGATGCTATTATCAATACCAAAGGAGTTAATGAATTATGGAGAAAGCAGAGAAATTTGGATTTTAGGACACATATTGCCGAAGGCTATGTTGCAGCAGAAGTATTTCCTTTAATGTTATTAAATAAGAATAATGAAGATTATAAACCACGATTAAGGCCATATGGCGTGATAGGCGTGGGAGTTTTTCATTTTAATCCGCAAGGTTCTTTAACAGATGCAAATGGAAAAAAAACATGGTATTACCTTAGACCATTACACACGGAAGGAGAAGGATTTCCTGAATATCCAAATAGAAAAGAATATTCATTAACACAGGTCAATATACCTATGGGCTGTGGTCTAAAATATATTATTTCGGATAGAGTAAACATCAGTCTAGAAATTTTGCTTAGAAAATCTCTTACTGATTATATTGATGATGTAAGTACTACTTATATTGATCCGGCTTTATTTGACAAGTACCTTACTCCACAAAATGCACGTATTGCGAGGCAAATATCAGATAAGGTTATTGGAATTGTAACTCCGAATGTAACAAGGTATGCGCCTGGAACTCAAAGAGGAAATCCGAACCAAAACGATTCATATTTTACAACATTCTTAAAATTTGGAATACGCATAGGAACAATATATGAAAGCATATACAATAGAAATGTTGCCAATCACATGCGCTGTCCTAATAGATTTTAAAATGATTTTGTTTTAGATTTTGTGCCTCATCATAATGGCAAAGTATATAATAAAAGTTAGTCCTGGAAAACGCTGCACATTCTTGTGTAATGTATACCCCTGAAACCACAAAATTTTAACTTTGTTACTATGCTTTGTCTTTTTTTTGATGCTTCAATTCATCTTTTAAAAATGCGGCAGTAAAACTTTTTTTATTTTCTGCCAGATGTTCCGGAGTACCTTCAAAAAGAATGCATCCGCCCCCTTCCCCACCCTCCGGGCCAAGATCTATTATATAATCTGCAATTTTGATAATGTCCATATTGTGCTCAATTACCAAAACAGTATTCCCTCTATCCACCAATTTATTTAAGACATCCACCAGGTGCTGTATATCCTGAAAATGAAGTCCGGTAGTTGGTTCATCAAGAATGTAAAAAGTTTTCCCGGTATCCCGTTTAATAAGTTCTGTCGAAAGTTTCACTCTTTGTGCCTCGCCACCACTTAATGTAACAGCGCTTTGACCTAAAGTAATATAGCCAAGCCCAACTTCCTGCAATACTTTAATTTTCCGATAGAGGTAAGGAACATTTTTAAAAAATTCAACTGCCTCATCAACAGTCATCTCCAAAATATCGCTTATAGATTTTCCCTTGTACCTTATTTCAAGTGTTTCCCGGTTATATCTTTTTCCATTACACTTTTCACAATGCACATATACATCTGGCAAAAAATTCATTTCTATCACTCTCATCCCACCTCCTTCACAAACATCGCACCTTCCGCTTTTTACATTAAATGAAAATCTTCCAGCCTTGTAGCCTCTAATTTTCGCTTCGGGTATTGAAGCAAATAAAGTACGTATATCAGTAAAAAAACCGCAATAAGTTGCAGGGTTACTTCTAGGTGTTCTGCCAATTGGAGATTGATCAATTTCTACTACTTTATCAATATATTCAAGCCCTTTCACGCTTTTATAAGGCAGTGGATTCATTTTACTTTTGTAAGCATGAATGCTTAAAATAGGATAAAGTGTTTCATTGATTAAAGTCGATTTGCCACTTCCGCTTACCCCGGTTACGCAAATAAATTTTCCTAAGGGAAATTTTGCATTTACATTTTTTAAATTATTACCTGAGGCACCATTTAATTCCAAAACATGACCGTTCCCTTTTCTTCTTTCTGCGGGAATTTTTATTTGAAGTTTTCCATTTAAATAGGATGAGGTTACCGTATCAAGTTTCAAGAGATCTCTTGGAATTCCAATGGCAACCACTTCACCGCCATGCTTACCTGCTTTCGGCCCAATATCAATAAGATAATCTGCAGCCAGCATTATATCTTTATCATGCTCTACCACCAACACACTGTTTCCAATATCTCTTAGATTTTTTAAGGCTTTTATTAATTGATGATTGTCTCTTTGGTGAAGCCCAATACTTGGCTCATCCAATATATAAGTGATTCCCTGTAACTGAGAGCCTATTTGAGTTGCCAGCCTTATACGCTGAGACTCTCCACCACTAAGGCTTTTAGAAGGTCTGCTTAAAGTAAGATAAGTTAATCCTACATCCAATAAAAATTGAATACGCTCTCTTATTTCTTTTAAAATATCTCTTGCTATAATATTTTGTCTTTCATTTAGGCGGATTTCAATGCCAGTAAACCAGTTTAATAATATATCAAGATCAAAATCGCATAATTCTCCAATATCTTTTCCATCTACTTTAAACCAAAGGCTTTCTTTTTTTAAGCGTTTACCCCCACAGGAAGGGCAGGTTTTTAAAAGCATAAATTTTTCTACCCACGTTCTCAAAGCATCACTGGTAGTTGATGAACTGAACCAGCGCCTGATCATATTTACCACTCCTTCATACTCACCGCTGGCATTAATATTTTTTTCCTCAATATCCATGTCCACATCCATTATTTGCGTATTGGCATCAATGTTATCTTCATTTTCAATAATTTCTTTTCCGTATAAAATAATATTTAATGCCCGCCCTGTTAAATCAGCAATTGGTTTATCAAGGCTGAATTTATATTTCTTTGCTAGTTGTTGTACTTGTTTGAAAACATAAGCATCTCTTTCTTCTCCAAGCGGAGCGATAGCGCCTTCATTTATACTTAATTTTCTATCGGGAATTATTGCATCGAGATTTACCTGGTATACATTTCCCAGGCCTTTACAAACAGGGCAAGCTCCATAAGGAGAATTAAATGAAAATGCATTGGGAGAAGGTTCTTCATAACTAATGCCGGTATCCTCGCACATAAGCTGGCGGCTGTATTGAACCTGTTCATTATTTTCGTTCAATAATAAAAATAATAACCCATTACCAATCTGCAATCCTTTTTGTACACTTTCGCTCAGTCTAACTCTTTGCTCTTTATCTGCAGATAATCTGTCAATCACCAATTCTATATCATGAATCTTGTATCGGTCAACCTGCATTTTTGCAACCAAATCTTTAATTTCCCCATCAATCCTTACTTTTAGAAAGCCTTTTTTTCTTACGTCTTCAAACAATTCGCGGTAATGTCCTTTTCTGCCACGAACCAACGGAGCAAGAAGGATAATTTTTTTACCGGGAAACCTTAATAATATATTTTCTACAATTTCCTCTTCACTCCATTTTACCATTTTTTTTCCAGTATTATAACTGTAAGCCTCTCCAATACGTGCAAAAAACAAACGCAAAAAATCATAAACTTCTGTAACTGTTCCTACCGTGCTTCGTGGATTTTTATTGGTTGTTTTTTGTTCTATGGAAATTACCGGCGATAGCCCTGTTATTTTATCAACATCAGGTCTTTCCATATCGCCCATAAACTGACGGGCATAGGCAGAAAAACTTTCCATATAACGGCGTTGGCCTTCTGCAAAAATGGTATCAAATGCCAGGGAAGATTTACCACTGCCACTGATACCGGTAATAACTACCAATTTATTTTTGGGAATTGAAATATCTATATTCTTAAGGTTGTGCTCCCTTGCGCCGAACACTTCAATACATTCATTTTCCGTAATAATTCCTGGTGAATTTTGATGCTTCGACTTTGCCATAATAAGAATTGCAAATTTAGCATTTAATAGCTACTACGCAGAAATTTAGCAAACCAATTAGGGATATTTTGAAAAAGCTTTCCGTAACATTGAACATCGTTTTAAAAATAAAAACAGGAGTTGTAAATAATAATCAGGTGGTAAGACTTTATAATATTTTACAATAAAATTTAAAAATTATTCAATATCGCTATTCTCAAAACTGCTTTTATCCCTGCATCGGTATGGATTTATAATTGTAAAATCAAAATAAGAAATGCCATAGTTTAGCAGTATTAAAAAAGGAACAAATTTTGTAAATAACTTATTTGTATTATTTTAACTCATTTTCTGGAATTTAAATTTCTAAAATTTCTTTTTATAAATTGTTTTTTCGTAGTTTTATTTTTCTTTGTAACCCAACTTTAATTTTATTGTTTTTCTAAACGCTAATTCCAATAATTTGACCCCTCTTTACAATAATTAAAATATTTGCTCGTTTGTTAATGATAACAATCGGTACTTTTTAAGGAAAGCCGATAAGAACGAAATATTTTTTTTAAAATAAATATTATTTTTGTCCTTACCCTCAAAGTTAAAAACAATGAAGAACAAGTTGTTCACTACTGTAGCTGTATTAGCTATAATTACATCCGGTTGTGGCAAATTTGGAAAATCCAAAGGCCTACCCAATGATGGGCAGGTGCATGGAATAGCCCCAGCAGGTAGGTATATCTTACCAAAACCTCCGGGTATGGTTTACATTCCACCAGGAACTTTTCATATGGGGCCAAGTGATGAAGATGTGAATTATGCTTTCACAGCAAGAAATAAACAAGTATCTATAAGTGGATTTTGGATGGATGCTACTGAAATTACTAATAATGAATATCGTCAATTTACCAAATGGGTAACTGATTCAATAGCAGGTAAATTATTGGGATATGTAAAGCAAGGGCCTGATGGCAATGAATACCTGGATTGGAAAAAAGTTGCTACCATTAAATGGAATGATAAAGCTACTATTGAAAAAATAGATGCCATGATAGTAACTCCTGATAACAGAATTTTTGGCAAGAAAGAATTAGATCCTTCCAAAATAGTTTACCATTCTGAAATTTTTAATTTTAAAGAAGCTGCGAAGCGTGAGAATGCAAATGTACCGAGGGGAAAATTTATCGTAAAATATGACATTCCGGTTTATCCTGATACTTTATGCTGGGTAAGAGATTTTACTTACTCATACAATGAACCAATGGCAAAACAATATTTCAGTCATCCTGCTTTTGGAAATTATCCGGTAGTAGGTGTAAACTGGAAACAAGCAACTGCATTTTGCGAATGGAGAACCCAATATTTAAATTCTTATTTAAGTGACAGGAACAGAGCAACTGAATCTCCTTTCCGCTTGCCAACAGAAGCTGAGTGGGAATATGCTGCAAGAGGTGGAAGATCACAATCTCCTTATCCATGGGGAGGTCCCTATCTTAGAAATAGAAAAGGTTGTTTATTAGCCAACTTTAAACCAGGCCGTGGTAACTATCCGGAGGATGGGGGATTTTACACTGTACGTGCAGACGCCTATTGGCCTAATGATTTTGGCTTATATAACATGGCAGGAAACGTAGCAGAGTGGACATCTTCTTTATATTATGAAGGCGGCTATAATTTTCAACATGATATGAATCCTGATATACGCTGGGATGCAAAAGATCAGGATCCACCCCGTATGAAACGTAAAGTAATACGCGGAGGAAGTTGGAAAGATGTTGGATACTTTTTACAAACAAGCACACGTGCTTATGAATATCAGGATACTTCCAAATCATACATTGGTTTCCGTTGTGTAATAGATTTACCACCAGCATCCAGCAAAAAAGGTAGAAAATAATACCAACCCCAAAAAATAAATTTAACTATATAGAAAATAATTTTAGCTAATTTACTTACTGCCTGTATTAATAATTAATTAATATGGGCATTTTATTGTACGAAGCTACAAAATCAAAAAAATCAAACACTTAAAATCTAAACTATCATGGCTCAACCAAAAAGAACCTTTTTAACTCTCGTAGATGTATTAGTAAGCGCAGGCGCTGCTGTAGTAATATTCGCAGCATGGGCAAAACTTACTCACCAATCTTTTGCTGATACAATGCTTACCGTGGGCATGTGGACTGAAACTGCTATCTTCCTTGTTTATGCTTGTATTGAATGGGTTAAACCACAGCAAAGACACGATCATGCACCAGCTCCAAAACAAGTTGCTGCAGGTAATCCTGCTTTGCAATCAATGGAGCAAATGCTAAAAGAAGCAGATATCACTCCTGCAAATATGAAAAGGCTTGGCGATAATTTCCAGAAATTAGGAACCACAGTATCTCAGATTGGCGAAGTGGGAGATGTAGTGAAATCTACCGGTGATTTTTCTGCAAAAACCAAAGAAGCTACCAATGCACTTGGACTAATGAAAGATGCGTATGTAAATTCAGCAAATACCATGAGCAATTTTAATACTGCAGCAGACAGTGCAAAAGGTTTCCACGAACAGGTTCAGGTACTTACTAAAAACCTGGGATCCCTTAATACTATTTATGAATTGGAATTGAACGAAAGTAATAACCATCTTAAAGCTTTAAATAGTTTCTATGGTAAAATGGCACAAGCAAGTCAAGTAATGGTATCGTCAGTAGAAGATGCGCAATCAACCAAAGAACAAATAAGTATATTAGCGAATAATCTTGGTAAACTAAACCAAGTCTATGGTAACATGCTTAGCGCTATGCAGGGAAGACAATAATAACCGAAACCAAATTCTAAAACTAACCGTTAAATTTAAAATAAAATGGCATTACCCAGAGAACCACGGCAAAAGATGATCAACGTAATGTACCTGGTACTTACCGCTATTCTGGCCTTGAATGTATCTAATGAGGTAATTACTGCATTTAAAGTTGTTGATAAAAGCTTAATCACTTCCAATGCGAATATTACTTCCTCAAATAATACTTTATATAATTCGCTTAAGGAAAAATTGAATGAACCTCAGTCTGTGGAAAAAGCAAAAGTGTGGGTACCATTTGCAATGGAGGCACAGAAATATTCTGCAGATATTAATAATTATATTGAAAGTTTAAAATTGGATCTTAAAAAAGCAGCCGATCTTAGAATGAGATGGGACGATAAAATAAAGGACAGCGTTGAGGATTACAGAGAAGATAATCTTGATGCTTCTACTAGATTGTTTGAAACAAAAGGTAAAGGAAAAGAACTGCAGGATCGTTTAGAAAAGTATAAAAACGATATGCTGAACATTGATCCTTCTATCAGAAAAGAATTTGAAAGCACCTTTCCTGTAACTACAATACCACCCCTTACTCAGGATGGAAAGAAAAAAGATTTTACTCAGGCATTTTTCCATATGACACCAACTGTAGCAGCATTAACTATGCTCAGTAAGTTTCAAAATAATATTAAAAATGCTGAGAATATGGTTGTTACTTATTGCCATAGCCAAATCGGAAAAGTTGAAGTTCATATGGATCAGGTAGGTGTATTAGTAGGTCAAAACTCTAATTACCTTATGCCTGGCCAGCAATTAACTGTTACAGCCGGTGTAGGTGCATATAGCTCAAGTGTGCAAAGCCATATTTCTATTGATGGCTCGCCAATAACAATGGATAAAGGGCAGGGGCAATATACTAAAACAGTAAGTGGTAGAGGGGAACAAACTATTGAAATAAACGGTTCTTTTACAGGAGAAGATGGTAAACCTGTGCCAATTCATCAAACAGTAAAATATACTGTAGGAACTCCTGGAGGCTCAGCTGTAATGCTCGATAAAATGAATGTTTTTTATATTGGCGTAGATAATCCTGTTACAATTTCATCTGGAACCGGATGGGATAAAACCCACGTCTCTATGACTTCCGGAAGTTTATCTCCTGCTGGTGGCCCAGGTAAATTTATTGTAAAAGTAAGTGCTGTTGGTAAAACAACTATTAATGTAAATGCTGATGGTAAAACAAGCTCTTATGATTTCAGAATTAAAAGAATACCGGATCCTGTAATAAAAGTTGGACCAAGCGGCGGTGGAAGAATTCAATCGGTAGTATTCAAAAATCAGAGTTTTGCAAGGGCCGATCTTGAAAATTTTGATTTCGATGCAAGGTTTAGCATTGTAAGTGCTACCATTTATTTTTCAGGTGCTAATTTTCAAAATGTACAGGAAGGGCATATTAGCGGTGGTAGCCTGGCAGGTGTTCAGGGACAATTATCAAAATGTATTCCCGGAACTTCAGTAACTTTCGACAATGTAAAAGTGCAAGGGCCGGATGGTGTGGTAAGAAGCATACCTGGCCCGGGATTCATATTATACTAAAGAATAAATAAAATGGCTATGAAAACAATTATTGTAAAATGCATAATGCTTGTTCTTTGCCTGGGCCTAATAGGCAATGTGGCAAATGCACAAACAAAGAAAAAACGCACAGTAAAAAAACGTACTACAGCGAAAAAGACTACCAATGCCCAGACCAGGGCTAATATTAGTCCGAGCGCTAAAGTTGATACTGCTGTAGTATTGGCTCCTCCGCAAATTGATAGCCTTCCTATAATGGTAGTGAAAAAATCTTTGCGCAATGATGATGCAATTGAGCGAAACCTGGTAAAAGACAGAACACCACTTCCTTATGAAAATCTTCGGGAAGATGATGCTATGTACCGCCAAAAAATATGGCGTGAAATAGATACGCGTGAAAAAATTAATCTTCCATTCCGTTATGCAGCTAATGAAGATAATGGCAATCAGCGTTTTATTTCTATTCTTTTCAAAGCCATACAAGATGGGCCAGATAATGGAGGAGTTACGGCTTTCAGTGCTGTTGACGATAGATTTACTACTCCAATGACTGTAGCAGAAGTTGCGCAAGTTGTTTCCGGAGGAACTGTACAAGTTCCTATTACAGATTCTTTAGGAAATGTAACATCTTATAAAACAGTCACAGCAGAAGTGAACCTGGATTCTTTTTATAAATTCCAGATAAAAGAAGAGGTAATTTTTGATAAAGAAAGTTCTAGATTATTCTGGAGAATTTTGGGAATAGCTCCTTTAAAACGAGTATTAACATCCTCTGGTATAGATCTCGGAGAAACACCCCTTTTTTGGGTTTATTATCCTGACATGCGTCCCATTTTTGCCAAATATGAAGTTTATAATGGCAAAAATTATGGTGCCCGGATGAGTTGGGAAGAGCTTTTTGAAAGCAGGATGTTTCATGGCCGTATTATAAAGAGCACTTTAGACAATCCATATGATCAGTTTTTAAACCAGGAGACAGGACTGAAACAGAGTCCTATGCTTCAATTATTGGAAGGTGAAAAAATTAAGAATAAAATATTTAATTACGAACAGAATTTGTGGAGTTACTAATCAGATTTAAAAAAAAAAATTAAAAAAGGGGAAGCAAATGCTTCTCCTTTTTTTTGCCATGAAATTCTTTAAGCAATTCAAAAAATACCGGATAAAGGGGATAAATGGGCTAATTAATATTTTGATGTGCTAAGAGTAACTTAGCGTATAAAATAGTATTATGCCCAACATTAAACAACCGGATTTTAATGAAGAGGTATTAAAGATATTAATACCGGAAGAGTATCTCAAAGATTTTGATGCCAACAGTGTTGAGAATAAGCCGACGGAATGGGTTATTGAATTAGTAGAAAAAGAAGATCGGGTACCGGCTGCCCTGTTGGGCAAAGACATTGTATTGGATGGATATTGCAATGAGATAGATATACTCACCCATGCGTTTTCATTAAAGAAAATATATCTGCGGCTCATCAGACGCAGATGGAAAGAGCGAGGTGGCACCAAAGGCTACGTCAATGAATATAACCTTCATATCCCCGGCATGAAAACCACACGTGAGTTCCGGGATTTTTTAAAAGAAATTGGTGGATGAGAAGCCAGTAAACTTTACCACTATCGGAGGGTTTCTTCAACTCAAACCACAAACTGTTTACAGTTGGTACCGCCATTATTTAAGCGGCTACCCCGAAGCGGTAGAAAGTAAACAGTGGGGTAAAGATAATTTTATGGGAAGCGATAAACGGGAAAAAGCAGTACCCGTTTTAAAGCCTGAAAACTTTGGGGAGCAGATGTCGGTAGATGAGAAAATGATAGACGAAGAATTTTATACGGTGATGACCAACCGGGAAACCGGCAGGATAGCCTTGCTTGCTGAAACCCTTACTGTAACTGAATTAAACAGGCTGATCGCTAAAACAGGGGAGGCTAAACAAAAAGTAAAAACCATCACTGCCGACCTTAGCCCCACGTATGAAAAATTTTGTGAACAGAGCTTTCCTTCGGCAATGATTGTAGCTGATAAGTTCCATGTGGTACAGCATATTGTGGAAGCTGTACAGTCATTGAGGCTTCGTTTAAAACAGGAAGAAATTGCTAAACTGCCCGCCACAAAAAAAGAACGAAAGCAATATGAAAAACAAACTAAACTCATCAATGGCGAATCCAGGATAGAACTGCTTACCCGAAGCAGGTATGTACTTTTTAAACGAACAGAAAACTGGACGGCATCCCAGCAAAAAAGAGCTAACCTGCTTTTTGAAACCTTTCCAAAACTACAATCAGCCTATGAACTCACACAGTAAATCCGGCAATGGTTAGATAAAGAAAATGTGGGCAAATACGAATGGCAAATTGAAAGACAACTCATCCATTGGTACGATTGTGCCGAACAGGCCAAATTACCGGAAGTAGAAAATCTTATCAGGATCATTGGCAGCAACGAAGAAAAAATTATGAACTATTTTAAAACAGGAAAAACAAATGCAAAGGCCGAAGCAATGAACAGCAAAATACAACGCTTCATCACCGCTAATTATGGGGTAAGGGATAAAGACTTCTTTCTTTACAGGTTAGCACATTACTACTCTTAGCAAATCAAAATATTAATTAGCCACAAAAAGATTTTATAGCTCTTGAAGGAAACTTTAGAGTTTGGGCAAAAGAAATGGGTAACACCTACAATATTTTTCTTGAAATCCAACGTGGTGGATGGGACAGTCAAAAAACTATTCAACGGACAAACCCTTCAGCAAAACTTTACAATGATTATGCAAACGCTTTCGACCTTCTTAAAAACTATGGTGCAGGTTGGTTGAATGAACCAGGCTACGCATTTGGGAAAAATCCCCCTTTTGCACCTGGAGGCAGCATCTTTAAAAGAATAATTGAAAGTGAATCCTTTAGCATTAAAGATATTTATGCTTCTTATTTATTTCAAAAACTTGCTCAAAAAATAAAATTTGGACGAGGAGCTGAAAAGCCATCAAGGGGTCAGACTAAATTTTTATTCTTTTATGCTTTTATGTAGTTGTAGAATTACTTAAAGAGTGCATGCTACACTCCAACATTGAAATTTCTCATACTAATGTTACAAATGCAGTTATAAAAGTATTTAAAAATCTTGAATCAGAGGCTGCTGCACAATTATTAGAAGCTGCGTTGAATGTAATTGATGATTATTTAACAATGGGAAATGAAGACTCCATTTATACCGAGCCTAAGTTTAGCTTAACAGGAGACTTAAACAACTTTTTGAAATGGGAAAGACTTGGTAAAGGAGCAGACAATACTCCCAAATTGAGTAACCTAATTGCATTTACAAAAAGAGATATGCGGAGAAGCGTAAGTGGACAACAAGCAGCAAGAGATATTATTTCTGTCGCAATTTCGGAATAGTAAAAGTGTAACGGCTTGCTGACATTCCGGCGTAACTGAGCCACCCGGCAAAAGATCGTATTATTTATCTATTAAGTAAAAGATTCCTTTACCGTTCAGGAAAACAGTAAAGGGATGTCAAATAAACTTATAGCAATGAAGAATATACGCAGTATAATTGTGCTTCATCAAAAGGGATTTTCAGGCCGGGAGATTTCTAAAGAGATGAAGCTTTCCCGCAATACAGTTAAGATTTACTTGGAACGCTTTAAT
>DATCMY010000443.1:0-27570 GCA_036565505.1 Hanamia sp. | reverse complement strand
AAATAAAACATAACCCTGAAAAAATTAGAAAATATTTATTCATTGACTATTTTTTAAACCTCACAATATAAATTCAATTTTGTCTTTCAATGCTTTATTACCTTTATTTTTAATTGCATTGTATTTTTTTAATAAAAAGATCTGGAGTATTAATTTAATAACCAGGGAGCTCTATTAATTTGTCGTTCTTGTTCAATTCACTTCTGGTAATTGGTAAGAAATATGCCTTATTATCCCATTTCCCCGGCCTAATCACAATAGGGGTAACGGTTGGAATAGTAGCCGTTGTATGATCTGGATTAAGATTATAAACAATTTGAACTCCGTGAACGTCGTGATAAGCATCTGGACCAATCATCCACCTGCGAACATCAAAGAATCTTTGATCTTCATATACCATTTCAATTCTCCTCTCATTACGGTAATCATCAAGTAAAGTTGCCCCGGATGATGTAACATCAGGCATAAAAGCTCTTTGCCTGATCATATTAATATATGTACGGGCCTCTCCATCTTGCCCTAACTCAATACAAGCCTCTGCATAATTTAAGAGTACCTCACCATATCGAATCCATCGCAATGTTAAATCCTGATTAGACTTTTGAATATCCACTGATTTATTTAAAAATTTAAGCATAGTAGCAGCGCATTCATTACCATTCCAGGAATTAGCAATGCTATTTCGTGTATCAAGCCCATATACAAGGTACATTTGATTAGTACTATTATCCCACTTTTGCCAGGTACCAAATTGGCCGACTCCTGCGGGATCATATACAATTAAATCGGCAGGGCGCTGCCTGTATTTATTCCCTTCAAAGAGGACTGTTGCATATAAACGGGGGTCTCGGTTAATATAGGGCTGCGCTGCTTCGGCAGGAATACTTCTGCTAAATTTACTTCCATCAGCCATATCATAAGCATCAACCAAGTCATTGATAGCTCCTACGCCACCATTTCCATACCAGCCATTGGGAGCGGTACCCCAACCACTAATTCCCCCTCCTGTTGAAGCTGAACTATATTTTACAAAAATATCTTCAACACTTTTTGTTGATGTAAAAAGATCTCCATAATTCTGGGTTGCCTCATTAGCAGAAGCTGGGTTAGGCTTATATAAACTATATATTCCCATATCTATTACGGCTTTTGCAGCATCTTTTGCGGCTTGCCAGCGTGCTATAGGATCACCGTCTGTATAACCTAATAATTCTGGGTGAGGAAAACCATTGGTAACGCTATTATTTTTCTGGGGATTGTGCAAATCACTGGCAGCATAGAGTAACACTCTTGATTTCAATGCCAGGGCAGCACCTTTGGTTGCACGACCATCATTATCTCCGCTTTCAACAATTGGTAACAAATTGGCAGCCGAATCTAAATCACTCACAACAAATTTTATACAATCAGCATAAGAATTTTGTGCTATCTTAAAAGAATCATTTAACCCGTAAACATTTTTAATGATTGGCACCCCTCCATAGTAATTAGTCAATCTAAAATAGATGTAAGCCCTTAGAAAATGAACCTCACCTATCATTCTATCTTTTAGAGTTACACCATCTATCAAGGTAGTACCAAACGAGGACTTGGAAATATTTTCTATAGCAACATTACAGTGTCTGATGGCTCTATATGCCCCACTCCAATTGCCATACTCCCCATCGTCCTGGGTTATAATCATGTTATTAAAATTAAGTCCGTCTGCATCCCGGCTTCTTGATTCATCCACATTTCCTGCATTCATTGCAAGACCCGCTGGAATTTCATTGTAAATGCCATTAATAAATGTTGCCGTCAATGCGGGGTCACCCCATTCCGATGAACTTGAAAATTCTGTTAAGGAATCTTTATTAAGGAAATCTTTACTTTTACTGCATGAAGCCATGACAAGTACCAATAAAAATACCATACAAATATTTGCTAATTTTTTCATTTCAATAATTTTTAAAAGGTTACTGTTAAACCGAAAGAATATGTTTTGTTCAGTGGATAAACCTGACTGTTAACCCAAATAGAACCATTGGCAGTATTGGGTGACTCCGGATCAAAATCCTTTAAGCCAGTCAGTGTTAAAATATTTAATCCGCTGGCATATACCCTGAAAGCGTCTATCCCAACCTTTTTAGTAAATTTCTGAGGCAAATTGTAACCAATTTCAACGTTTTTGAGCCTCATATAATTGCTGTTTCTAACCCAATAAGTGTTATTGGGCCATCCGTCTGCCATCCAATATTGAGAAGTACGGTTCCATGCCCTAGGTTTTTTCGCATTAATATTGGTAGGAGTCCAGCGTCCCACAACATTATCCATCCTGAAGTTACCGGCTTCACCTGAAAACTCAGTGTAAGCCCTTTCAGCACCTGTAGCACCCTGTACCAATATAGATACGTCAAAATTCTTATATCCTAAATTTATGCTTAACCCACCAGTAAAAGTTGGTATATCAGTCTTATCATCTCTAACCCTGTCTAAACCATCAATTTTGCCATCACCATTAACATCTTTAAATATAATATCTCCAGGCTGCGCACCAGCCCAATGAGGATATTTATCAACTGCTGCCTGATCACTAAATATCCCAATTGCCTGGTAATACAGATTTGCATTCATCGGGTGGCCTGTAGTTTTTTGATAGTCAGGAATACCGGGTGTCTCATCCCAGTTTAAAATCTTGTTTTTAGAATAGGAACCATTCACAGAAACTGCATAAGTAAAATCGCTTGTTCTGTTATGATATCCTACTTCATATTCAAATCCCTTGTTTGATACTTTCGCAAAATTTTGCTGAGGCAAACTTAAACCTGCAGAACCAGGTACTGATGCATTTTTCCACCATAATATATTAGAACGAACATTATAAAAATAGTCGGCTGATACACTTATCTTACCATCTAACATTTGTGCATCAAAACCAATATTGGATTGATTGGCCACTTCCCAGGTAATATTTGGATTGGGGGTACGAACTTGACTGGTGGTATTGACTACCACGTTTTGATTAAAGGTATATGTGCCGTTATAGCCAAAATTTGCAGCAAATTGGTACGGGGCAATACGATCATTACCAGTTTGTCCCCATGACCCCCTTATTTTTAACTCATTGATAAAGTGAACATTCCTTTTCCAGAAATTCTCTTCAGATACTCTCCAGCCTAATGAAATGCCAGGGAAAAATCCATATTGTGAACCAGGCGGAAAAACATAAGAACCATCTTCCCTAAAAACAAATTCAGCCAAATATTTACCCGCATAATCATAATTGAAACGGCCGAAATAACTCAAACGGGCATCCTGGCTGGCTGCCCCTCCATTATCTTTTAATGAATTACCACCTGCAAACATCTGATCAATCGCTGTGGAAGTAAAATACCTGCGATAGGCGTTAAAATTCATTGATGCACCTGAAATCCGTTCCGTACCAAGTAATACCTTAATGTTATGTACGCCCCTTATACTGTGTTGATAATTAATCAAAGCTCTTAGTGTTGAACTGTTACCATCAGTCAAACCCTGCCACAAATGTGCATCACTAACCCCTCTCTGACCCTGTATAAGTACCGGAACTTTGTTAGCATCAACAGTTTGTCCGTCCCAGGTATAAACATACCATGGCTTTTCAAATTGTTTATGATTTAGGATACTCTTATCATAACCGACAGTCCCACTAATTGATAAGCCATCTACCCATGGAATCTTAATGTCTAACTTGATATTACTCTGCATTAAATATGTTTTATCCAAAAGATACCCCGTTGCACTGGTAGTAGTAAGAGCCGGATTTTGTCCGTACTCAACATCAGGGCCGGGTAGGCCATTAGGCCAGTAGGCAGGCAAATAGGGATATTGCCTGTTAAGTGCCCACCATGTATTTAAGGCACCACCACCAATTCCTGTACCAGGGTAGTTGGCATTTTGCTGCCCACCGGAAAGATCAACATTCAGATGAATATTTTTAGAAATATTTGCGTCAATATTACTTCTAAAACTAACCTGTGAATAATTATTAGCACTATGGTAAAAAATACCATCCTCGTAATTGGTTCCGCCTGAAACAAAATATTTCACACGGTCAGATCCACCACTTAATGTTATATTAGCATATTGTTGCATAGACCAAGGCTTAATTACTGCTTTAAACCAATCTGTGTTTGGATGTCCCCAGGGATCAGAACCATCTTTATATTTTTGAATATCATCGGCTGTATATTTTGCTGGCTGACCTTGATACATTTTAATTTCATTGATCATCTGTGCATAACTAGCAGCATCAGCCATTTTAGGAAGCACAGTAGGTTGATTTTCTCCCTGACTGAGATTAATCTGGATTTGCGGCTTCCCCGTTTTTCCACGTTTTGTAGTAACCAATATAACTCCGTTTGCTGCTTCAGAACCATAAATTGCAGCAGATGCATCTTTTAAAACAGTAATCGACTCAATAGTCGCCGGATCTATGCGATCCAACCCACGGTTTTGAATACCATCAACTATAATAAGTGGAGAATTATCACCCAAAGTATTTACGCCTCTGATCCTTAGTAAGGAAGCATCATTACCCGGTTCTCCTGTCCTGGAAACAACTACTAATCCCGGCAGGCGCCCAACCAAGGAATTTGAAATATTCGGGGCAGGGGATTTTCTTATATCATTTCCACTTATTGAAGCAACAGAGCCAGTAAGAGTTGCTTTTTTCTGTGTTCCATAACCCACTACCACTACTTCGTTTAAAGCCGAGGTTGTTGAAACCATCTGAATATTGCCAACACTTTTTTCATTATTTACTTTTATTTGCATTTCTTCATATCCAACAAATGAAAAAACAAGCGTCGCTCCTTTACTAACCTGAATAGTAAACTTACCTTCAGCATTCGTGGTTGTGCCAATGGAGCTCTCTTCTATGTTTACAGATACACCTGCCAAAGGAATATTCTTTTCTGTATAGACATTGCCATTAACAGTAATTTTTTGTTGGGCAAATGAAAATGAAGAGAAAAAGAGAAAGAAAAAAAATATTAATACTCTCTTTCCCAGTTGTAAAAACGGTAGTTGATTTTTGATCATAGCAATCAATTTATAGTTTAGAAATTATAAAACTTAGTTACAAAAACTCCATTAATTTTTTAATTATTGCCTTTCAATCTAAAGGCCATATCAAGCACAATACACTATAAAGCCGGTTTATATAACAATCGGTGAATTTATCAAGCAACCTTTAACCGCAAACGAAAAATCATTCTGTAAACATGTTTACAATAAATGCTTTTTGTTATGGATAATTAACTTTCATTTTTAACAGTTAATCTATTAATGAAACAATTATTTTTCAGATAAACTTAATGTAAACTTAATAAGGCAACTTTTTAAAACTGTCCTGCACTATGCTGTTCATCATCACTTTAATTAAAAATTTACCTCATTCGATCAAAAAATTTCATGTTGCACCCACCTGTCTTTCTCTGTAAATAATAAAAGTTGAAAAGGCTATAAAGAGGTGCGTTTAAAGAAGACATTTTTATCTTAATAAAAGAATTTTTACCTACAATACTTTTAGATTAAAAGATATTTTTCTATTCAATCGCCGCTTCCAGGTTCTTGAAAATTCTTTTCAGTTGAACAAGTATTAATCATGTAATCATATACGTTACCATTAAATAATTTTAAACTTAAACAACCAAAAAATATTTGAAAATAAATTATGAAAGGAAGTCACGCGATACAAAATCTTCTTCCATCATAAGGTTTTAAAATCTGCCATTTTACTTACGGAGGTATAAACAAAAAGAAAATTTAAATGAAAACAAATAAATCCTATCGCTACATTTTGTTTTATTTTTTTACAGGTTAATGCGTTTAATTTTCTTCCACAATTTAGAAGGCAAATTATTGCAGGTGGCTTAAAAGTTTTCCTAACGTCTGCATTTTTTAAAATCCGATTTCTAATCTGTCAACATAAAATCTTTGTGGTACTGTTCCAAACATATGGCGTCAGGATAATTTCAGGAATTCTTTTACAGCAAAACAAACAACAAATCCCCTCAATCCTCACCATCCCTCCCCATCAAATTCCATTAAATCTTATCAATTTCTATTTCCGCCCTCCGTAATAATTTTTTTTTTAGGATTAGGTAGAATAAACGCAAAGAGTTTTTAAATAATTGTAAGGATATGGTATTTGATTCATTAATCTCTTTACCACATCATTAAATAACCACTTTCGCATATTTCTTTTGTTAAACCGGTATTCATACTCATCAGTATAAGCAAACAAATGTTCACTGGAACATTGGTAATGCGTTCCCCGTAACCAATTTTTGAATTGCATAATTTGTTTGTTCAGTTCTTCCATTGCACTTCCTTTTTCAGAATAGCTAATAGTAATATTACTCATTTCTTTTGCTAACTTTTTATACGAATGATACGCATCAGTTTGTATTTGAGCTTCTTCTGATATATTGTCTTTTATCGCATACTTCAATTCATCAGACTTAAAACTTTCAATGTGTTGCAAGGCTATTTTACCGGCTCTTCCATCAGCCAATATTTCCACTGCCACAAACATTGCATCTTTCGTCGCTGTACTTCTCCCCTTAGCAGTAGAATAGCCGCCAATAAGGCTTTCATCTACTTCTACTTTGCCGTTTAACTTATCATCTTTATCTTTTTTCATTACAGCCTGTACTTTTCTTTTAAACAGCCACGCTGTTTTTTGCTGTACACCCACTTCCGTTCCTAATTCAATCGTTGACATCCCTTTTTTCTTAGCTGTCAACCTGAAAACCATATGAAAGGCTTTTAATAAAGGCATCTTGATCCCATGAAAAACTGTATTGGCCGTAACACTTTCATCATACTCGCATTTACGGCATCTTCGATAAAAATAGGTTCTGCCTTTATAACTTTCTTTACAGCCACACCGGCTGCATTGATAATCCTTGCCCCACTTTATATTTATCAGATAATCGTAACAATTCTCATTAGTCTGAAACCGTTTTGAAAACTCAATCACATTGATTCCTTTGAACATAACTAAATATTTTAGACACTAAAATATTTAGTTATTTAGTTAAAGTCAAATTCTTTATTCCTCTTTGCGAATGTTCTGCCTAATCCTATTTTTATTTAATCCTATGATGTACTCCTGAATTAAAAAAGAGGGTCCTTTAGAAAAAGAACCCGTTAAACAGCATCAATTACCTGTTTATGAGAAAAATATTTATTTTCTTAGAAGCTGTATAGAAATGATTTCAGAGATGTTGTATAACACACAAAAGTTGGCGAATGAAATTCCTATTTCTATACAGCTTCTTATACTCATAGTATTTACTTATTCGCTGTACACTGCTCCTCAGAGTTTCTCCCTTAGAAGCAAAGCCAACAACGAGGAGATTCTGCGAGGAAGGAGAACAACTTTTATTCAATGTTTTATTTATGTTTATTTAAATTCAAGCAGTTTCTTAATCTGTGATTACTATTATTTCATTACATATATACAGTACCCAATCTTTGTAATCAGTTACTCCTGGATATGATTCAGGACAATCAAATTTTAAAAGGTTAGCGCCTTGTATTGTTTTTGAATCATATATTTTACCGGTAGTAGGGTTGTACCAATAATATTTAAATTTTTTAGCAGCAGCAGAATCGCCCATTTGAACTTTTACTGTACCTCCATATCGTAAATACAAAACATATTCCTCCCCTGGTTTTGCCAGGCAAAATGGTTGGGGATATTCCTTTACTAATTCAGGATGTGGCGCCATGTTCCACCATTTAATATTTTTAAAAAAATTTGCCAGATGTCCCATAGATACTGCCCCTTCGTAATTATAGGTAGTCCGTTCAAATCCTTTTTCAAGCGGCCAGGGGCCACCATCTTCCGGTGATTCGGGAACATCGGCAAGCCATACATGCCCACCTCCGTAGCTATGCCCCGCGGCACCTGATAGTATAGCAGACCAGGCTGCAAACCGGATATCCATTCCTGTAGGATTACCCTCAACAAATTCATACCAGGGTTCTGTTACTACAATTGGTTTTGGTGGCTTACGGTTATACTCTTCAGATACAATGAGTGGAACCATTTCATTTGCAAATTTACCATGTCCAACCTGGCTTTGATTATAATCAAGCCAGGGTTCCTGCTGCAAAACGCTTCCTGTAGCCCATTGAGTAGCATCTGCGCCCCCCTCCCAAAACGGTGGTGTGTTATGGATACTGACTATTCGTTCATAAGGATCTTCCTGTTTTATTAATTTGCCTAAGTTATTCCAGAAGTCAAGACTGAAACCGCCATTATTATACATATTGTATTCTCCGGCCAATACCCAAATAACATTATAGGCACTAAAACGATGAACCAGGTATCGCCACCAACGCTGCATTTTTTCCGCACCTATCCTTGTGTTTAAATTTCGCCCACCCCACCATCCGTGTATCCATACAGTTATCCCTTTCGAATTAGCATACCGGATCATTTCTTCAACTTTTTTCATCTCCTCAGTATCCAGAATCGTATAGTTTTCATCCAAAAGAGAACTTAGCTTCGGCCCATTTCCCGGAACAAAAAGCTGACCGATATTAAAGCCTTTCGCAGCCCGGTCGTCCACCAGTTGCTTAAAGGTATCAAAATGTATATTCTTTTTTGTCCACCGCCACCATGAGTCTCCAATCCAAAGAAATGGATGCCCATCAGAATATTCAAAATAATGGCCTGCATTTTCTCCACTCTTTCTTACTATGATGAAACCCCGCCTGGCAGGATTGGCTTTTTTTTCTTCTTCACTCCATGCAACTACTTCAAACTTCCCCTTTTTTCCATTCATACTTTTATCTTTTGAAAAGGAGGTATATTCCCAACTACCGATAGAAGGTGGCGCAAAATTTACTCTCCATTCTGAGCCTCCGTTCCAAAATCCTACAACTGTAATTTTTTTATTTAATGCATCGCCACCCGTTCCCAGGAAAGTTACTTTTAGCAGATCATCACCCATGGTGGCCTGCATGTCGTTATAAGGATTGGAATAGATATTCCCCGATTTGAATGAAATCGTATATACTTCCCACTGGTGAATGGTTTCAGCTTTTGCCTTGAGCGCTAACAGATATAGGCAAAATATCAGAAAAAATGTTTTCGATGATATAATAATTTTCATAAACAGGATGATCTTTAAAATTCAATAAATGTCAGGTTGCAATGCAATCAGTTTTTAAATTCTGCATTCCTTAAAATTGTTTGTTTATGAATCAGGCCGCCCGTTAACATCGGCCAGCCTGATTCATTATTTGTAAATAAAGAATTAGTTCCAATTATTTTTTATATCCGCTGCTACAGAGTGATTGGCATCAATTTCAAGTTGAGGTATTGGAAGTAAAACATTTTTATCCTGAAAAGGCTGGCTACCTATCTGAGTTTGTTTTTCTGCATTTATGGCACTTTTTGCAATACCCCATCGGATCAGATCAAACCATCGGGATTGTTCACCACACATTTCTAATTGCCTTTCCCGCATCAGAATCTGCATAGCATTATTTTGACTTCCCAGGGTAGTATATTGAAAAGCGCCTACTCTTGCCCTTACCTGATTAATCAATGGCAAGGCTGCACTTAAGCTCCCAGTTTGTATGTTTGCTTCTGCAAGCATCAATAATACATCCGCGTATCTGATTACCTGCGTATTAATATTATCATTCAAATTACCCATCTGAGGAACGTATTCATAGTTTTCATATTTACGCCACCTGTCCCCATTAGCAGTAAACGGATAAGGTTGAACTCCAATACTACAATGACTACAGTATTGTGTTGCCCCCCCACTTGCAGAATCACCGTAAAAGGTGAGGGCTGCACGTGGATCTGTATAATCGTTGTTACTCTCGTCTTTGTATTTAAATGCTTTAACTAATGCTGGTGAAACAAATACATTTCTCCAATCGTTCCATCCATACTCCATCGAACGATCGCTGTTAGTTGTCTTACCCCCCCAATACTCCTGCCCTCCAAACATATACCATGTATTTCCCACACTCCAATCTATCCATAAATGGTCAACAGCAAAAATAGTTTCAGGGCTAAGATTACTGGTTTCAGAAAAAACATGATCATAAGATGGGTCTAAAGAATATGAATAGGGAGCTTGTGTCAAAGGCTGAAGAGTTTGGATTGCAAGGGCATATTTATTTTCATACAAATAAGCTTTCCCTAATAAGGCTATGGCAGCTCCCTTAGTGGCCCTTCCCAAATCGGCTGATGCATAGGTAACAGGAAGATTTTGCTGTGCAACCATAAGATCACTTTCTACTGCTTTCCATACAGAGTCAACTGATGAACGATGCTTTTGCAATTCTGTTGAACTTAGGTAGTTAGGTCGCAGAGGTACCCTACCCCATAGCATAACTAAATTAAGTTCGGCCCATCCTTTTAAAAAAGATGCTTCAGAAATAAATTGCAGCTTCTTTTGTTTTTCCTGAGCAGTTGAGGGATTCCATTCATTACATTTTTCGATCACCAGGTTAGCCCTGAAAATCATACGATATAACGATCCCCATAATGAAGTAAGCGGAGGATTTGAAGATCCAAAACTAAAAGTAGCCAATTGTACTAAATCTGCTTCCATAGGAGCATCCCGCTCTGCATCATTACCCAATAAATCGAAAATGAAATAATAATCTCTGGAATACATACCCTTGTGTAAAAATACAGCGTATGTGGCAACCACAGCTTCATTAAGCTGGCTTTCATTTTTAAAATAACTTGCATCAGTATATTGGTTCTGATTTTGCACATCCAGCAATTCCTTTTTACACCCCATACTGGTTAGTACAATAATTGTTGAGAAAATTAAAAAAAATTTCATATTATTTTGTTTTATACTAATAAAAATTACGTTTATCAAAAACCTACCTGTAAACCAAATAAAAATGATTTAGGCTGTGGATACTGTCCATTGTCAATGCCTCTATTAAATAACAGATCGTTATTGGCAGAACTCACTTCCGGATCATAACCTGAATATTTGGTTATCGTAAATAAATTTTGAGCAGTTATGTATAAACGGAAACCGGAAATAGTATTTTTTGTTATCCCTTTTAAAAGGTCGAGGGATAAGCGATACCCTAATGTAATATTCCTTACACGGAGGTAGTCGCCATTTTCAATAAAGCGGTTGGATGGTCTTAGGTTTAAATTGGTATTTGCATCCTGGCCTGCTTTTGGAATTATAGAAATATCACCCGGGTTACGCCATCTTCCAAGCAGCGTAGTTACCCCATTATAAGGGCGGGTAGAACCTTCTGTCCAATACCTTTGGTCGTTAAATATTGTCACATCTGCAACTCCTTGTAATGCAACCATCAGGTCAAACCCTGAGTAGGTAGCATTCAGATTAAGGCCATAAGTCCATTTTGGCATTGGGCTCCCCAGAAAAGTTTGATCTTTAGAATCAACCACACCATCTCCATTCAGGTCTTTAAAAATAATATCTCCCGGCAATAAAGCATTCTGATAAACAGCATTCGGATTATTGGTTATATTTTTGGCGATAGCATTATACTTGTCAATGTCTGCCTGATTGATAGCTACATGGTCAATAACATAACCGTAGAAGCCACCAATACTATGGCCTATATCGGTACGGGTAACGTTAATACCACCGTTGGCATATCCAGAGGTGATAGGAAACGCTCCTTGCCCACCCAATGAAGTAACCTGATTTTTATTGTATGACGCATTGGCTGTTACAGAAATATTTAATTTACCTATCTTTTGATCATACGATATTGAACCCTCAAATCCTTTATTATAAGCAGAGGCCGCATTAGATAAAAAGGAGGATCCATTATTTGCAATGCCCCCTATCCCCGCTGAAGGTTCAATAGGTACATAAACCAACAAATCATTATTATTACGATTATAATAATCCAGGGTTACAAATAATTTATTATTTAATGCACTGAATTCTAGTCCAACATCTGTCTGGTTTGTAGTTTCCCATTTAAGATTTCGGTTACTTAAAGCGGCAATAGTAGATCCATTTACATAAGTTTTAGCAGGACCAAATGAGTAAATGATATTATTTGTAGATCCTTTCCATACCTGCGGCTGATCCATAAAAGATGGAATATTAGCATTACCGGTTTTACCCCAACTTGCACGAAGCTTGATATTGGTTATTGCTGTTACACTTTTCATAAAAGGTTCGTCACTAAGCTTCCATGCAAAAGCTGCTGATGGAAAGTTTCCAAACCTGTTATTCGGACCAAAAACTGAGCTTCCATCCCGCCTGAGACTGGCTGTGATTATATATCTATCTAATAAACTATAATTAATACGGCCGAAATAGGATATTAAAACTGATTGTGATGCACCTGTCCCAAATCCGGTGACACTTTGTGAAGCAGCTACGCCAATATTTCCAAGAGCATCGCTTGAAAAACCTGTACCTCCTGCGCTTAAATTTCTGTAGGTACCTTGTGCCCGGTAGGTGTTGCCTGCTAAAACTGTAATTGAATGTGTCCCGAATGATTTATTATAAGTAAGGAAATTTTCTGTTAAAGGAAGTTTATTATATCCAAAACTTTCACCTGCTTGGCTTGGATAAATAAGATTACCATTGGCAAAGGTTGATTGATAACTATTACCCCCATAGCTATTAAATTCCAATGCTACCTGGGATCTTAGTTTAAGACCTTTTATTAAAGCAATTTCTCCGTAAAATTGTAATAAAGTTTTCATGCTTCTGTTATTATTATCTACCAGCTTTACAAAAGGAAGCGGATTGGCATCATCACTTAAATCATCTATACTGGTTGTTCTTGAGAAGCCTCCCAAATTTGTTGAATCGTACACAGGAGCATATGGGGCATGCCTTATTGCGTCATTCAGATTAGGTACATTTCCGAACACTTTCCCAAAAGTTTTACTGCTGGATGATAAAATAGAGAAATCTGATGACTATCATATTGGTAAGGACAGAGCTATTTGTTTAGAACATACTTATATTGCCAATGCTTTAGCACAAAGTGGTTTACGACTGTACGACTTTGTTAACTATTATCTATCCAAATACTTTTCCTGGGCCTTGGTAAAGAGATATGGTAATTCTGATAAATTGCAAGAATGGGCACATCGGGACAGTGGCACAAAACAAGTATATGAAACCTTGTTGTGCACAACCGATAAAAACACTATTCGGTTCTTTTTAGAAAACTATTCTAAATCATCCAAAATTCATCGAAATGATAAATGTTATTGTGGAAGTGATAAGAAACTAAAATATTGCCATTATAATGCTGCATTATTTTTAAAAGCCACACCAAAACAAGATATAATAAGAGATATTGGTTTATTCCATTATTAAAAATATAAATTTATTTTCGTACCAATACTTTAATGGATATTAGTAAATAAAAATCTTAATTATTTATCCGTTTACTATAAATATTAAAATTACTTTTTGATTTCGCGTTTATTTTCTTAAGCTATTTTTCAAACAATGGGTCATTAAAAAATTCGCTTAAAGATATTCCTATCTCTTTACAAAATTTGTTTATAGTAGAGATAGAAGCTCCTTGCTTTTCCCATCGGTTTTGACTTTGCTTATCTTTGTCAGTATCTTTGGCGAATGCAGTCATGCCCTTCCCAGTTGCTTTTCTTAAAGATTTAATTCTCGAAGCAATTTTAGCTTTTAGTACCATATCATCTTTATCAAGCTTGCGCATTATGCAAGTGTGGATAAATATTTTTAAAAAACGGTCAACGATATTGTTTACTTCAATATTTTCTTTATATTTGTGATGTATAGAATTTTTATTATTCAAGTAAAAGAAGTATTAACTTAATAAAGAGTCTCGTCGTTCAAAGATCGACAGCCAAGAAAGCGAGACGGCAAAGAAATACCCACATCTACTTAAGATGCTATATTTGTATTCAAAAGTAGGTGCGGGCTTGCCGTAATTCCATTTTCTTGGCTGTCAACTAAGAACGGTGGTTGGCATGTCCCTCGCCTACTTTTAGTTTAGGATAGCCCAATTCAGACTCATCTATATAGAAATACCGGATGAGCAGTTTACAAACATACAAAACC
This sequence comes from Hanamia sp., assembly GCA_036565505.1. GTDB lineage: Bacteria > Bacteroidota > Bacteroidia > Chitinophagales > Chitinophagaceae > Ginsengibacter. The sequence goes on along the minus strand of DATCMY010000443.1, from coordinate 13,489 downwards.
ACGGTGATGCTGTATTATGTACAGCAATCGTTGGTACGTGTATGGCCTAGCTTATGCGGGTTGCTTACCGGGGTTATTGCATTACAAGCCTTCTTTTTTCATTCTTCACTTTTTCTCCTGGCTGCCCCTATTGCAATCATGAAAAATAATATTCCATCACTAACAGGCATCCCCAAGCGCTCTTTACACCACATTCTTCATTACCTGGTAATGCAGCAAATAAAAAAAGAAAAATATACCTATTCCTTTGCACAAAGGCGCCATCCTCATTTCTTATTTCAATACCATAAAAATTTTCAACTCGTCAGCCGTCTTAAAGGTACGGCACTTTGCCTGCTGCAGACTCAATACGCAAAAAAGCCCAAGAACCCTGTTTAGTTGTCCATGATCACCCTGACAGGCTCCTGTATTTCTTCTCATGTGTGTGCAGGAGCATGGCTGCCGGAGCCATTGCAATGGCAGCCACTGTTAGCTTTCTTGTATCTAATTCTCATTACCAAAATCTTTTCTCATGAAATTAATAATTGGTGTAATGGCCATACTATTGCCCTTACTTTCTGTTACCGCGCAGGAAATACCACCAGGCAAAATGATCTCCGGCAAGATACTCTCAGCATCAACCGGTTTACCTGTAGCAGGCGCAACGCTTACCCTACTCCATCAGGGGACTACTGTTTCTACCAACGCATCCGGCATTTTTTCAATCCCCCTTGCATCTTCGAATGATGATCTAACGGTAAGCCATATAGGTTTTCTTTCAATAAAGATAGGAGTATCTAATAATACATCTTCTCATTTAGTAATTACCCTTCAGGATACTGCCATCAAATTGGATGAGGCGGTGGTGAATACCGGCTATCAATCCATACCCAAAGAAAGGGCCACAGGTTCTTTTGTACATATAGACAATGCATTGATCAACCGGAGTGTAAGCACCAATATCCTCGACAGGCTGCAGGGTGTTACCAGTGGATTGATTTTTAATGCGGGCTCCATAAATGCAGGCACAAGGCTGGCGAATGAGCAAACCGGTATTACCATCAGGGGCCGCAGTACCATAGACGAAAAAATTTCTGCCGATCCCCTTATTGTACTGGATAATTTCCCCTACGAGGGCGACATTAACAACATCAATCCCGATGACATTGAAAGTATCACCATACTCAAAGATGCGGCGGCAGCTTCTATATGGGGCGCAAGGGCGGCAAACGGGGTCATCGTTCTTACTACAAAAAAGGGGAAACTCAGCCTGAGGCCTAAAGTGCTGCTCAACAGCAGCATCACTTTCTCCCGAAAACCTGACCTGTCTTATTCCAAAAATTTTCTTTCTGCTCCAGGCTTCATTGATGTGGAAACCTTCCTCTTCAACAAAGGATATTTTGATGCTGATATAAACAATCTGGACGAAAAGCCCATGCTATCCCCCGTCGTGGAAATATTATTGAAGCAACAGTCAGGATCACTGTCCGCTGCGGAAACACAGGCACAACTCAATATACTCAGGCAACAGGATGTTCGCCATGATTTTTTACAATATGTTTACAGGCCTGCCCTGCAAAGCAAGCTTTCCATAAACATCAGGGGTGGAAGTGCCAATGCTTCCTGGTCATTAACCGCAGGTTACGATAAAAATCTGGATGTCCTCGTGCGGAATGATTACAGCCGCTTTACCATAAATTCCATAAACAGTTTTATCCCGGTAAAAAATCTGGAATTTACCGCGGCAATTATTTACAGCGGAAGTATAAAATACGACAATACAAGTACTTCAGCCTACGGCAGCATCCACGCAGGATCAAAATATGGGAATCTATACCCTTATGCAAAGCTTGCGGATGATCAGGGTAACCCTTTGGCAATTACCAACCGGTACAGGGCAGGCTACATAGACAGTATAAGCAATGTTGCCGGTTTCCTCGATTGGCATTATCGCCCGCTTGATGAAATCCGTTTTGCGGATAATTCATCCGGCATAAATAGCCTGATCTTAAGAGGTGAAATAAAATACAGGTTTTCTTCATCCCTGGATGCCTCAGTGCAATACCAGCGACAGGCGCAAACTACTTCTAACAGTAATTTGCAGGATATAAACACCTATACGGCGCGCAACTGGATTAATCTTTTTTACAACGCTGCCAATGGTACTTATCCGTTGCCAAAAGGAGGATATCTGGTTCTGTACAACGAAGCGCTGTCTGCAAATAATTTCAGGGCCCAGGTAAATTACAATCAGTCGTTTCACAGCATGCATACAATCAATGCCATTGCCGGGGCAGAACTTCGGGAAATCAATACTTCAGCAATCGCACGAAACTCATTTGGTTATGATCCCGCAACCGGCTCCTCGGTAGATAATCTGAATTATGAAGATTATTTCCCGCTCAACCCTTCTGGATACAATTATGCAAGCATTCCCTCACCCTTCGGAGGCGTGCTGGAAACTACCAACCGTTTCATCTCTTATTTTGCCAATGCAGGTTATACTTACAGGGAAAAATACACCGCTACCTTTAGCGGCAGAAAAGACGGTGCCAATTTGTTTGGGGTAAAAACCAACGATAAAATAACCCCGCTATGGTCTGCAGGGCTCGGTTGGCATATCAGCAAAGAAAATTTTTACAGGTTACCTTGGCTGCCATATCTTAAACTAAGAGCAAGCTATGGTGCCAACGGCAATGTGTACAATGCCAATGCCTATCTCACGGCCAAATATGCTACCAGTAGCCTCACTGGTCTGCCTTATGCAGTGATCACCAGTCCTCCCAATCCTGAACTACGCTGGGAAAAGGTCAGAAACCTGAACCTTGGCATTGACTTCCGTTCAAAGCAAGCGGTCATAAGCGGTAGTATCGAGATGTTCCGGAAAGATGGAGTTGACCTCATTACTTCAGCCTTGCTGGCGCCTTCAACCGGCTTTTCTTCATTTAAAGGAAATGCCGCTGGTATGATAACAAAAGGTATTGACCTCACACTTAACACAAGAAATATAAGAGGCATCATCGAATGGAATACCACTTTCCTGCTAAGCCATACGCAGGAAAAAATTACCCGGATAGACCAGGTATTTGATGCCAAAGCCTTAACAGGAAATGGATTTTTTGGCTCGCCGGAATTTGCAGGTCTATTGCCTGTAGTCGGAAAACCATTATTCGGTATATACAGTTACCGCTGGGGCGGCCTTGATAAGAATGGAAATCCGCTAGGCTATTTGGATGATACGTTAAGTACCAATTATCAGGGAATAGTAAGCAGGGCCTCCCTCGATAACCTGGTTTTTAATGGATCATCCCGTCCGCTGTGGTTTGGAAGTCTACGCAACACCGTTTCATGGAAAGGTCTCAGCTTTTCTGCCAATATTACTTTTAAACTGGGCTACTACTTCAGGCGAAGTTCTGTGAGTCTGAACTATGCGGATAATATTCAGGGCAACACAGTACATTCCGACTATTATCAACGTTGGCAGCAGGTGGGTGATGAAAACCATACCAATATTCCTGCACTCGTATATCCGTCAGATGATAACCGGAATAATTTTTACAAAGGTTCTTCTGTGCTTATTGAAAAAGGCGACCATATCCGGCTTCAGGATATCAGCCTGCAATACACTTTCGGGAAACAAAATTTTAATAAGCTTCCCTTTGAGCAGGTACAGCTATATATGTATATCAACAACCTGGGAATCCTTTGGCGTGCAAATAAGCAGGGTATAGATCCTGACTTTAACGATAATGGTTACGGAAGCCGTATGATCCCTGCCGCAAAAACAATCTCTCTGGGATTAAAACTTTCTTTTTAACCATTAAATGAAATTATGAAATAAGCCATATAAATGTTGAATAACAACCGTAATGATTATTAGGCGAATTCCATGCCTGTCCCGCTTTTTTGCGGGGTGGCAATTAAAAAACAATAAATATAAACACATGAAAAAGTATATGATCCTATTGGCCACCCTTGCATTATTTTCCTGCAAAAAGCAGGACAAGTGGCTTGACGTCAAATCAAATAAAGCGGATATTGTACCTGTTACCCTTGCTGATTTTCAGGCCTTAATGGATAACGATGCCGTAATGAATGCAAATTATCCGGGTTTAGGCCTGCTGGCTTCTGATAATTATTTTTTAACCTATGCTTTCTGGCAATCTCTCCAACCACGGGAAAGGAATGCCTTCCTCTGGAAACCTGATATATATGAAGGTGATCGATGCCCCGATTGGGAATACGAATATAAAAGGATAGAGTACGCAAATATTGCCCTTGAAGGAATAAATAAGGTAAAAGTAGACGGAGCTGACAAACCAATCTTTGACCAAATTAAAGGCAGTGCTTTATTTTATCGGGCCTACTCCTTTTATAACCTGCTTCAGCTATTTTCCGTCCCTTACGATCCTTCAACTGCTTCCACGGCGCTGGGAATCCCCCTACGGCTGAATGCTGATGTGAATGATAAATCAACAAGGGCATCAGTTGCCCAATGTTATGACCGTGTGATACAGGATTTACTGGCTGCTAAAGATCTGCTGCCGTCTTCATCAGCAACAATGTTGAGGCCCTCCAAAACAGTTACTCTTGCTTTACTGGCACGGGTAAGCCTTACAATGAAAACCTATGATAAAGCGGCTGGTTATGCCTCAGATGCCTTAAACCAGCAGAATGGGCTGATTGATTTCAATACCCTTAATTTAAATGCCTCTGTCATGCTCCCGCCTTTCATACCGGGCAACCCTGAAGTTATCTTTTACGCCACCTCAATCTCTTACTACACTTTATCCCGGCTTAACATGAAAATTGATACACTATTGTATAGATCTTATGACAAGGATGACCTCCGGCGTATTGTTTTCTACAAGGATAACGGCTCGAACGGTATTTCATTCCGGGGCGATTACACCGGTAAAACCCTGCCTTCCAAATTTGCAGGCATCGCTACCAACGAGCTTTACCTTATAAGGGCAGAATCCTACGCCAGGCTCAATAAGCCTGCTGAGGCGCTCGCCGGTCTCAATCACCTGTTACAGTCCAGGTGGAAAACTGGAACCTATGTTCCCAAAAGTGGTACTGATGCAAATGAAATATTGGCCAACATTATTCAGGAAAGAAGAAAGGAGCTTCCTTTTTCAGGTAATCTCCCTTGGGAAGACCTGAGACGATTAAACCAGGAACCCAATTTTGCAAAAACACTCACAAGAATGCTCAACGGGGAAACATTTTCGCTGCCCCCGGGTGATAACAGGTATGTATATCCTATTCCGGAAAACGAGATCAGCCTGAGTGGTATTCAACAAAACCCAAGATAAAATATAGAGTTTATGAAATGAAGCATAAAAATTTTCGGGTAATTTATATCAACCAACGATCCTGCCTGTCGGCCGACAGGGAAGCTTTTTATGCGGAATTCTTTGCCTGTCCCGCTTTTTTGCGGGGTGACAAAAAAACAATAAAAAATATACACATGAAAACATAAAAATGAACACATGAAAATTAATAACTCCCTTTATTTACCCATAATTGTATCCTTCATTTTTTTAACATCTTCGCAAAATACCCATCAGGAAAAACCAAACACCAATGCAAACACGGTTATTATTTGTGGTACGATTGAAGGTGGAGGTAAAATGGATACGGTAACTCTTTCCTTTAAAAAAGAATTCATTTATAATAATATCGGTACCCAAAATTTAACCGTACCGTGCGGCGACCAGGGGGCCTTCTGTTTTAGGCTACCTGTTAGTCATGTAGCTATGGCCACTTTATTCCTTAATACAACCAAGCCGTTTATGGTATACCGTTATATCGAACCAGGTGATAGTATTTATTGCCTTGTAAAGAGGTCTGGCAACAATTTTTGGGTAAAGTACTCAGGCCCGGGTGCTCAAAAACTGAATTGTATGGATGCTTTAGATAACAAAAGAAAGGAGTTAAACACAAGACTTATTTCAAAAAAACCATTTACGCTTGTTTCACAAGATCCTGCCATTAACAGGTTAGCAAATTTCATCCAACGTTCTGATGAGGATGCTATAGAATTGTTAGCCGTTTTAGAATCATACAGAACCAAGATCAGCCATCAAATGAAAGAAGTTTTAAAAGCAGATATCCTGGGGGAATCAGGAAGGGCCAAATGTTCTTTAGTATTTTATGCACTCCAAACCGCGGATCCAAAACAAAGGGAAGAAATCAAACGCCTGTTTTTTAGCCGGGTTTATTGGAAGAATAGCAGCCTCAGCAGATTCGCAGCGTATTCGGAAAATTATATAGAATTTTTATACAGGCGTTGTCAGCGGCAAATAGAATTACAGGGTCTATCCGGCAAATATTCCATGCAAGAACTATACAGTCTTTTAGCAAAAGAATATAGAGGTTTAATTAGGGACAGGGTAATCACAAGCTACCTTTTAAGGGGTCATACCGGGGTATCCAATAAGGAATTGGAATGGTGCTTACGCAAAGCAGTTACTATATTGGTAACCCCGATATATAGAGATTGCTTGGAGAACCAGTTAAATAGGATTTCTACGGGAGTACCCGCCTATGATTTTTCACTTCCCGGCCCGGATGGAAAACTGGTTTCTTTACATTCCTTAAAGGGTAAAGTAGTGCTAATGGATTTTTGGTTTACCGGATGCAGTGCTTGTAAAGACCTGGCGGCATCACTTGAGCACGATGTTGTTAAATTATATACGGATAGTCCGGTTGCCTTTGTAAGCATCTGTCTTGATAAGGATAAGGATAAATGGCTAAAAAGCCTTGAAAAGGGCGGCTATTCTACTAATAACTCGCTGAATTTGTTTACTCAGGGAATGGCTTTTAATCATCCCATTGCCGGATACTATAAAATCTCGGGCTGTCCGTTTCTTTTGATCATTGATAAAGAAGGTAATATATTCTCGGCAAGGCCTCCCAGAGAGCCACAGGAATTATGTAATGAATTGAATAAAGCATTAAGGAAATAAAAAATAAAAGGCTGTCCGGTGAATGCGGGCAGCCTTTACCTTAAAACTTGTGGATGGTTACCTATTCAGGCTGCCATACACTGTTTTCACTGGTACTGTAGATGAAATCACTCTCCTGGATGGGGGAATGTTCCGGTCTCAACTCATAATTACAGGCAGAATTAGTCATGTCAACGCACGCTCCCGCTTGGGTACTTTTCAACAGGAACTGTGTACCATCCTTAACATAAATATCCCCTGTCGCCCCGGACGAAGGAATAAAGGCACTGCCTGCCGCTAATATAGCAGCAGTTGCAAGAAACAATTTAATTTTTTTCATAAAAAAATAAATTTAAAAATTGAAAATGTTACCTACTCTTTTTTACAGGTTTTCGGCTTTCCCTGTTTTCATGCATGAAATATGTTTATAATAATTTATCAGCTCTATTATTTTGAGTTTTCAATGGATATTTAAAAATTCCTATTAAAGAGATCAATACAAAAAACAGGTTAAATACAAGATGCTGTTTCCAGGTAAGATTTTTTATTACACCGCCGCATGAACAGGGTATGTATTTGAAAAAATGCAACAAAACCACCCCGGTATAAAATGTAAAAGCGATCATTAAAATAAGTGAAGCATACAAACCAATCAGCCTCGTTGTATCAAAGAGCAAAAGAGCAACAATAATAAGTTCAGTTGCCGGTACCGCCCATATAAGTATAGGTTTTATGAAGGCCGGGAATGGCTGGTTATACATGTCCCCAACAAAAGTTTTAATATCTGCAAGTTTGCTTACAGAGGCATATACAAAAAGAAAAATTAAAAGAAAACAAATAATTTCTATCGTTAATTTTTGTTTCATTTTTTCAGCAAATAATGCGTTTGATGTCATTCCACAAGGTAGAAGGTAAAAGTTTTGCCTTTGGGCATAAAAGGTTTGCAAACGGGCATATTTTATCATAATTTCTATTTTAAAAGTTACTTATCAGAAATTCGGGATTGTGCTGCCCCAAACATACATGCGCCTGCGTCCCGGTAATTTCTGGAATTCTTTTACTTTATATCAGAAGAATAAGCGATACAAAATAATAATCCTATTAAGCAAAGAGTACCCGTGATATTCTTCCGGTCAACCCGGGTCAGGCGATTCACCATCTCCGTGGAGTCCTCCCAAATCTTTTTTTAAAAGCAGTAATAAAATTACAGGGATACCTGTACCCAAGAATATGGCTTATTTGCTTTAATGTCTTATGAGTATTCTCAAGAAGGTATATCCCTTTCTGCATTCTTTGCTCGTGCAGGTAATGATAAAGCCCCAATCCATTTATTTCTTTAAATCCCTTCTTAAGTTTGGTACTGCTTGTGCCAGCCTGGGCCGCAATTTCATTTATCGTATGATGCCTCGACATATCAGCATCAATAAGATTCTTAGCGTTGTTGATACATTCAATATCGTAGGGAGTTAATTGCATTCACCTGCCATTTGGGATAGCATAAATCATTCATGACCTCATCGGATAATTGGTTGATCAGAAAATCAGTTAATTTGAATCAATCAAAATTCTTCAATCTTTTTCTGTCTTTTTAGAGTGTTAATACGGTTTTTTGCCCGGGACAAAGTATTCATCCTTCGATGATAAAGTATAGATGGTGCATAGATGAAGCATAGATAGTGCATGAAGAGTGCATGAAGAGTGTATGCGGAATATCTGTACCATAGAATGCCAAAGGCAAAAGTACCGGGCAATTACCTATTTAGCATCAACCGGAATTCACTGTTTCCATAATTGTAATTGACTAAGATCCGGTATAGAATAATCCGGTGCCAGTAAGGGCAAATAAAAAAGGGTTTCAAACTTTAATCGTCCGAAACCCTTTACTGTTTTGCTCCCCCTTCAGGACTTGAACCTGAGACCCTCTGATTAACAGTCAGATGCTCTAACCAACTGAGCTAAGGAGGAATTTTTTTTCCCTTTGCGGGGTGCAAAAATAGCCATTTTTGCTTGGTAACAAAATTTGATTGCTAAATTTTTTTTTATCTTCAAAAAACAGCCTGTTCTATTCCTACAAAAACTCCTTCTTCGTTTTCTTTTACCGGGTAAATTCTTAAGAAATATCCTTCTCCGCCGGTATCTCTGCCATTATTAATATTAAAAATATAGCCATGCACCGGGCAAATAATATTACCTTTTTTATCCAATTTACCCTGGGCCATATCGCCTCCCGCATGGGGGCATTTTGAAGAACAGGCTTTTAAACCTTCGGCGGTTTTAGCTATGCATATCTTTTTTTCTTCAATCTCTACTTCAACTATATTATTTTCCGCAAAAATCAATTGGTCAATATTTCCGGCAATTTTAATCCACCTATATTTCTTTTCTGCTATTATCATATCAATAAAAATATTCTGCTTTGTAAGGATATTTTATTTGATATAATGATCTTACTTTATTCAATATAGTTTGTCTTAATTCCGGAAGATTGGTTTTATCAATTGCGGAAATAAACACGCAATTCCCCTTCGTATCCCTTTGCCATTTTTCTTTCAATTCATTCAGCAATTGTTGTTTTATTTCCGGCTCCAGCCATTCGTCAAAAGTATTTTTTTCATACTGGTCCATTTTGTTAAACACAGTAATCACAGGCTTTTCATCACTTTTTAATTCATGCAGGGTTTTGTTTACCACATCAAGTTGCTCTTCATACTGAGGATGAGAAATATCAACTATATGCAATAAAATATCGGCTTCACGCACCTCGTCAAGGGTGCTTTTAAAGCTTTCAATAAGATGATGAGGAAGTTTCCTGATGAATCCTACGGTATCACTTAAAAGGAACGGGGTATGGCCAAACACTACTTTCCGGGTGGTGGTATCTAAAGTAGCAAACAATTTATTTTCAGCAAATACATCGCTTTTACTTAGCAGGTTCATAATGGTGGATTTACCTACATTGGTATAGCCTACCAGGGCCACTCTTATAAATTCGCCCCTTTCTTTTCTTTGTGTAAACGACTGCTTGTCTATTTCCAATAACCGTTTACGTAACACACTTATTTTGTCTTTTACGATCCTTCTATCGGTTTCTATTTCAGTTTCACCGGGGCCACGGCTTCCTATGCCACCACCCTGCCTTTCAAGATGTTTCCACATTCCCTTGAGCCGGGGTAAAATATATTGGTATTGTGCCAGTTCTACCTGCACTTTGGCTTGCGCGGTTTTGGCCCTGGAAGCGAATATATCGAGGATCAGATCGCTGCGGTCAATGGTAATTACATTTAACTCTTTCTCAATGGTAGATATTTGCGATCCGGTAAGTTCATCATCAAAAATTACCAGGCCAACATTTTTTCTACCCACATATCGTTTTATTTCTTCCAGTTTTCCCTTCCCCACAAAAGTCCGGCTATCCGGGTGATCCAGTTTTTGGGTAAATATTTTAATAGTAGTAGCGCCTGCAGTTTCGGCAAGAAATTTTAATTCATCAAGATATTCTTTTGCAAGTATTTCTGTTTGCCCCTGTTGAATTACACCTACTAGGACAGCATTAACAGGATTATTGTAATTAATTTTTTTTTCTATCAATAGAACATATTTAGCTGGCAAAAATAATTAATCCATTTTTGATAAGGAATTTAAATACCTATCAAAAAATCCAATTAAATAGAAAAAAGCTGGGGGAAAATTATAGCCCGCTTAAAGTAATACCCACCTGGTACGATTTCATAGCTGGCCCTACGCCATCTTTTAAAATATTATTAAGCTGGTAAGCGCCAAATAGAGATATAATACCATAGCCAATTCTGGCTGTCGCCATAAAATGAGTGGTGTTAAGAAAATGCTTGCTATTTTCTTTTTCAGTATAAGAATTGATAAGATTATTATTCTTATCCTGCAAACTTTTTCCTTTGGTATGCGCATTTACAAGTGTGCCAATTTTAATGCCCAATGCCGCTTTAAAGCTTTTATTAACTTCTGAAGGTTTTGCGGTAAACCTGAACTCTAAAGGAATTTCAAGGTAACTGGTAGCCAGTTTATATTTCTTAAAATGATTGGTAGAATCTACTGCGGTAAAGGGTAATAACGTAGAGGTGGATTTTAAATCAATATCCATTTTACTAAAAACAATATTGCTGGTGCTAATGCCGGCTCCAATTCCTATACTAAATTTTGGAGAACTTTTGAAGGGTTTATCAATCATGAAATACGCACTAAATCCCCTGGAAAAACCTTTCTGGTGGCTCTTGATACTATCGGTCATCCCGGTTAGGTGATCAGATGAAAGTTGAATCATCAAATGATCGCCGGGGCGGGTAGGCAATTTTATACTTTTAGTGTTTGTAGTAGTTTCAGAGGGAGTTTCCTGCGAAAAACCATATGAGAAAAACATAAAACTAATAGCTACTAAAACAATTTTCTTCATAAATTCCGGTTAAGTTGGCAAATGTATTTGTTACAGGGTTAAAGAAAGGTTAAATGCAAGGCAAATTGTTGAATTGTTTATTGTTGGATTTGAAAGGTTAATACGAAACTATATCAATGAAACATTAAACCATTAATAGAATCTCTTCAATCATTTTTCTTTCATTACTAAGCCGGGGCACTTTATGCTGGCCTCCTAATTTTCCTTTACTCCTGAGCCATTTATTAAAAGTGCCTTTTTTTAATGAATGAATAATGGGTGCCCGAAGCGCAATATTTTTATATCGCTTTGCTTCGTAATCACTGTTCACCGATTTTAAAGCTTCATCCAATTCCAAAGCAAATTCATTTAAGCCGGAAGGTGGATTTTCAAATTCAATTAACCACTCATGAGCGCCATTATTATTATCCGAAAAATAAACCGGGGCGGCAGTATAATCATTAACTATAGTGCCGGTTTTTGCAGAGGCAACTGCAATAGCATTATCCGCGTTATCAACAATGATTTCTTCGCCAAAAGCATTCATGTAATGCTTTAACCTGCCGGTCACTTTTATTTTAAAGGGACGCAAAGAAGTGAAATGAACTGTATCACCAACGAGATATCGCCAAAGGCCGCCATTGGTGCTGATGACCAAAGCATAATTTTTATGCAGCTCCACCTGTTTTAAACCTACAGTTTTCGCATTGGGCTTTCCATATTCTTCTACCGGCAGAAATTCATAAAAAATGCCATGATCTGTAAAAAGGAGCATGCCATCATCCCCGGGCATATTTTGTGCCGCAAAAAATCCTTCGCTGGCATTGTAAGTTTCAAGGTAATTGATGGGCGCGCCTATCAAACGGTTAAGCTGCTCACGGTAAGGGGTAAACGAAACACCGCCATGAACATATAATTCCAAATTGGGCCATACTTCTTTTAAAGTTTTTTTGCCTGATATTTCAAGAATGCGTTTTATCAAAACGATCGTCCAGGTAGGTACTCCAGCCAATGAGGTTACATTTTCATGAATGGTATTTGCGGCAAGTTTTTCAATTTTACTTTCCCATTCATCAAGTAAGGCAATGCTAAGTTCGGGAGTTCTTATCCAATGCCCCCAAAAGGGTGTATTCTGCATCAATACTGCGCTCAGGTCACCATATTGTATATCATCCTGAAGATTATGAACCTGGTGACTGCCACCTACCACAAGGCTTTTCCCTGTTAATAAATCACTGTCAGGAAAATTTTTATAATAGTTGGTGAGCACATCTTTAGAAGCTTTAAAATGAATATCCTTAAGGCTTTCTTCACTAATGGGGATAAATTTACTTTTATCAGAAGTGGTACCGCTGCTTTTTGCAAACCAGTTTATGGGCGTATTCCATAAAATATTTTCTTCTCCTTTCATCATCCTTTCGATGTAAGGTTTTATATCATTATAATCATGAATAGGAATATTCTTTTTAAAATCTTTCACAGTAAAAAGCTTTGAGAAAGAATATTTTCGTCCAAATTCTGTGTATTGCGCCTGGGTAACCAAATGCTGTAAAACATTTCGCTGCGCGGTAACCGGAAAACTGATCCAGTTGAGTACACCCCAAAGGCGCATCCTTGCTAAATGTGATATGGCGGGACTAAGCAGCTTCAAGCAAATTGATTTATTAGTTTATTGGTTTATAAGTTCATTAGTATGATAGTTGATTGGTCTATTGGATGGTTCGTTTATTTGGGTAAAATATCACTAATAAACCATTTACCAATTAACTATAAAACTATTTATTTAAATACATCTGTATGCAAATAATCTTTTCGCTTCAATTCAAAATTTCGTCCAAGATACAACTTGCGTACCTGTTCATCCCTGGCAAGTTCTTCTGCGGTTCCTTCAATAAATATTTTCCCTTCAATAAGCAAATAAGCCCTGTCGCAAATGGATAGCGTTTCATTTACATTATGGTCAGTTATTAAAATGCCAATGTTTTTATACTTTAATTTTGTAACAATTGCCTGAATATCTTCAACAGCAATGGGATCAATGCCGGCAAAGGGTTCATCCAATAAAATAAATTTTGGGTCTACCGCAAGCGCCCGTGCAATTTCAGTTCTTCTTCTTTCACCACCGCTTAATACATCACCATTACTTTTACGC
>DATCMY010000442.1:0-2885 GCA_036565505.1 Hanamia sp. | reverse complement strand
ATATATATTATTTCCCCTCCACAATCCCCACTTCCTCCTCACTCAACCCATACAACCCATACACTAATTTATTTATTTTATCATCAGTGTATTGTATTCTTGTATTAAGTTGATTAAGTTTATCGGGTGTGTTGGTTTGTTGTTTTTCTTTATTTAATTGCAGCATCGTTTCTACTAACTGAACTATTTCATCATGCAAAGATTTTTCTTGTTTATTATTTTCATCAATTTTTTTAATTGGAAAGTTTTTGAAGAATACATAACTCGGTTCATAAAACCCGCCTCTTAACTTTGGAAGATATTTTTCAAATAAAAAATTATTGAGTTTGCTATTCAATATTCCCAAAAGATATTTATCATCTAAAGCAATAATGAAACATTTTTGATTGGTGTACCATTTATTATAATCAAAAGTAAATTCAGGTTGTTTACATATGTTCGGATAAATAATTTTTGGCTTTTCAAACTCTTTATAATAATCGACTGCATCCTGTATTTCATACCATAAATAACTTCCAGGTTTTCTTCCCTTCCACTCGGTTCCTTTCCAATCTTTTGGCTTAGGCGTTAGTTGCGTTTTAAATTGAAGCAAGTAATTTTTTATTGCAGGATATTTATTGATATCAATTCCTCTTTTTGTAAAAATTAAATACTTATTACTTTTAGGAACCTCATATCTCTTTATATCTCTCCCTGCTAAAAATGGTTTAATAATTTCTTCGCTATTTTTATCTTCTGCAATTAACCCGTTCTTTGTTTCTTCATCTATTACAAAGGCTTCATTCAATCCGGTTTTTATTCCATAATAAATTTTTCCTTTTACATATTCACCCAAGGGTATTCCGGTGGTTTGTAATTTCTTTAATAATAATTGTTCTGTTTCACTTCCTAAATTCCAACCACTATCTTCTAATTTATCCTGTAACAAAATTTGTTTATTGCCATTTATGTAATCACTTAGATTATCAAACTGTAAAGTCTTTACATCTACTGTAAACTTATCAGGATTTTCATCTCCCAAGGCGGATACATTATTTCCTGCGATAACAATACATGGATAAGTGGTTACATTTTGAAAAACAGGAAGATCACCAAAGTCAACCACCTGGTATACGGATTGTTGTTTAAACCATACTCGTAAAGGCTCACCATAATTGGCTCTCATCCATTTATTGGCTACAATAATTCCAAACAGCCCTTTATCGTTCAATAACTCAATTCCTTTCTCCATAAAATAACTGTACAAGTCGGCCATGCCATGATATACCTTGTATTTCTTTTGCAGGTATGCTTTAATGTCGCCCAACATTTCCTGCCTTACATATGGTGGATTCCCAATCACACAATCAAAACCGCCCTGCTTAAAAACATTTGGAAAAGCCTGTTGCCAGTTAAATGGCTTTATCTTTTTCTCTTCCCCAAAATCGAACTCCGTATCATAAAAGTCAACATCTATCAAACTGTTGCCGCTTTTAATATTGGCATCAAGCGTTGGCAACACTCTTTCACCAAAACGCATCACCGCATTGATACTGCTGCCGGTTTCACCTTCCATACATTTTAATAAAAGGCTCAGCTTGGTTACTTCTACTGCCTGCGTATCTATATCTACTCCATAAATATTATTGAGCAGTATTTGCTTTTTTAAGGCGCTGGTTAAATTGCCTTCGGGTGTAAGCGGCAGTTTGTTGCGTTGCTTAATGGCGGCTTCTCTTGTTTTGGTATTGGTGTTGGTATCGGCAGCCGTTTCAGATAGTTTTATAAATTCAGGCATGTAATAATGAAGATGCCAGTGGAGCAACCAGGTATAAGCGCCAATTAAAAAACTTCCGCTTCCGCAGGCCGGGTCCACAATTTTAAGTTTTGATATTTCATCAGGTGTTTTTCTTTCGGCCAATTTGCCTACCGTATTTTGTACAATGTAATCAACAATGTATTGCGGTGTATAATAAACGCCGCCCGCCTTGCGCACTTCGGGCTTTTCTTCTATAATGGCTTTATGTCCTGCGCTTAGTTTTATCTGCTTACCAAGGAACTGTTCGTAAGCGCTGCCCAATATTTCGACACCCAGCACACTAAACTCATAAGGGCAATCAGGATAATACAATTCGCTCACTATAGTTTTAATAACTTTATTATCTATAGCAATACTTTTACTGAGTGTATCTTTTTTAAAATCAAAAAGGCCGCTGTTGTATTTGCTGTCTGCTTCTTTAAACAAATGAAACATGCCCTTAAAATAAGCGCCTTCTTCTTTTGTGCCTGAAAGTATTTTTTTCAATTCGCCATACGCTTCCACACCCCGGTCTTCGGCTATGCGCAAAAAGATAATGCGGTCAATTGTTTGCTGCACCACAAAATTTAATTCATCTTCATTAAGATGCTGGTTGCGCAAGGCAATGTTTTGCGCCAGCATAATGCGCCATTCATCCAGCGATTCCAGGAATGCTTTATCAACTGTTGCCGTGCCTTTCTTGTTGGTATCGCTTACAATAAACTTATCGAAGCTGCCTTTTAATACACTTGTTTTGGAGAAAGTATTCCAGATGAAATCAAATTCGTCTAAGTATTGTTGGTAGGTAATATATTTTATCCTTGCCTTACTTGCCTTATCATCAGGGTTGGGCTTTTTGGTACAATCATAAATGGCAAACTCTTCAAAATCGGTAATCAGGCTTATCGGTAATTTGGCATTCCATCCATAGCGGCGTAGCTGGTAAGCGGGAGCCACATCATCTTTTACCAACACACTTGGCTTTTTGGCTTCTACAAAAAATAACCGTTTTCCTCCGGGCAGTTTAAAAGAATAATCAGGCGCTTTGGTGGCGCTGCCGATCTTTACTTTGTCTTCGTGTATCACTTCGCGGTAGGCCTCTGCATTGCCT
>DATCMY010000441.1:0-12467 GCA_036565505.1 Hanamia sp. | reverse complement strand
GAATAGTACTGTACGCTTTTGATACAGAGAGTATCCGCTTTTGAAACATGTAGTAGAATGAAAAAATTATTTTTCAATTTTCCATTGTTGATTAATTTTAAATAAGATAAAATTTGTGGAATGAAAGCAATAATTGTAATTTAATATTCCCGGTAATTTTATTAATTGATTTTTTTTTAAGAGTTTCAATTATTATTGTTTGAAAAAAATACAGAAATGAATTTAAAAAATGCTTCCATACTGATTATTGATGATGATACGGATGTATTAACAGCAGTCAGATTATTGTTGAAAACAGAAGTGAAGGAAGTGGTAACCGAAAAAAATCCTGAAAACATACGTTCTATATTATCCAAACAGTCATTTGATTTGATAATGCTGGATATGAATTTTACCAGTTCTATTAATACAGGCAACGAAGGATTGTTTTGGCTAAAAAAGATAAAGGAGTTAGACCCAAACAATGATGTAATCATGATTACAGCGTATGGCGATATTGATCTTGCCGTGCGATCTTTAAAGGAAGGAGCTTCCAATTTTATGGTAAAGCCATGGCATAATGAAAGATTGATTGAAACCTTAAAAGAGACTTTAAAAACAAAAGGAAAGACTGGTACGGCAAAACAAGCATCCGCCAATTCTGTAATCGGAAATGAGCTTCTTGGCAATTCGGAAGTGATGAATGATATTTTTTTTAAAATAGAAAAAATAGCTCCCACTGATGCCAATATTCTTATACTCGGTGAAAATGGAACCGGCAAAGATTTAATAGCCAAAGCTATTCAACAACATTCTCTTCGTGCCCAAAAACCATTTGTAAAAGTGGATGTGGGCGCATTAACAGAATCGCTTTTTGAAAGTGAATTATTTGGACACAAAAAGGGAGCTTTTACAGGGGCTGCAGATGACAGGGAAGGTCGTTTTGAATCTGCAAATGGCGGCACCTTATTTCTTGATGAAATTGGAAATATTACTTTGCAGCAACAGGCAAAATTATTAAGCGTTTTACAAAACCGCCAGGTAACACGGTTGGGTTCTAACGTTCCTGTAAATATTGACATTAGGCTAATATGTGCTACTAATGCGCCTCTCGCCGAACTGGCCAATGAAAATCGATTTAGAAAAGATCTTATTTATCGTATCAATACTGTTGAAATAATGGTACCCCCATTGCGTAAAAGAGAAGATGATATTATTCTTTTGGCAAAATATTTTGTAGGTGTGTATGCCGGAAAATATTCGAAACCTGTACCTGAATTAGATTCGAAAGCGATTGAAAAATTAAAACAATATCCTTTTCCAGGTAATGTACGCGAACTACAATACACCATGGAAAGAGCCGTGATTATGTCTGAAGGCGAAGTGCTTACATCTTCTGACCTTTTATTTTCTCCTATTGAATCCGGAGTAATGCCTAAAGAAGATCCAGTAGATTTAAATTTAAATGCTGTCGAAAAAAATACAATCTTAAGAGTAATAGAAAAACATAGTGGCAATATAAGCAGGGCTGCAAAAGAACTTGGCCTTACAAGAACTGCTTTATACCGGAGGTTGAGCAAGTATGATATTTAAACACCTGACCTCCTGAAAAGAGAACCGGTGCAAGTTTATTTTTTTGCAAATTATTTTACGGATAGTAAAATGGATATAAATCATAAATCAAAATTTTAAAATCATTTTAATTTTCCCCTTCGGGGAATTGGGGGCGATTATGCTTAAACGAATTGAATTTAAAATAATTATTAGAATAGTGTTTTTGTTTATGACACTTTTGGTTTCATCATTTTTATTGGTGAAAGGAATGTTCATATATGTAATTCTTATAGTGCCGGTTTTAATTTATCAAATGGCAGAAATCTTTCGTTTTTATAATAAATCGAATAAAGAACTTATGCAGTTTGTGGAGTCTATACGTTATCGTGACTTTTCAAGAAATTTTGATGTAAAGCACGCTCCATTGGAATTGCAGGCTCTTAGGGCAAGTTTTAACCAGGTGAATTCAGCTTTCCAGGTAATCAGTAAAGAGAAAGAAACATCGACTCAATATTTGCAAAAAATTCTTGAATTGGTAGATACGGGGATATTATCGTACGATCTGGAAAGTGGTGAAGTGATTTGGATGAATGAATCTTTAAAGAAAATGTTGCAATTACCTTACCTAAAAACTATTCATTCATTAGAAAGACGCGATCAGCAATTGTATAATGATATTATTACCCTGAAACCTTCTGAAGGAAAAATTACTGCCGCGCATATTGACAAAACATCATTCAAAATATTATTATCTGCAACTACTTTCCAAACCGATGAAAAAAAATTCATGCTTATCGCTTTTCAAAATATAAATGAAGCACTGGATGAAACTGAATCAAAAGCATGGCAAAAGTTGTTGAGTGTAATGACGCATGAGATCATGAATTCCGTAGCTCCCATATCATCGCTTGCCGATACTTTAAAAAACAGGTTGGAAAAATCAATTCAGCAAATAGATAATAAAGATGGCGCTGTACATGATCTTGAAATAGGCATAGAAACAATCAAAAGGCGCAGTGAAAGCCTGTTGAGGTTTGCTGAAACATATCGTAACTTAAATAAGATTACAAAACCCAATTTAAAACAGGTGTATGTGCGGGATCTTTTTGAAAATCTTTATCAATTGATGGAGCCTACACTCGACCAGAAAAATATCGAAATGGATATCGTTTTGAAAGATCCCGGATTGATGGTGGAAGTAGATACGACCCTGGTGGAACAGGTACTTATAAACCTTGTAGTAAATGCCGTAGAAGCGGTTAAAGATAATCCTGAAGCCAGAATTGTACTCTCGGCCTCCACATCTCTTAAACAAAAAGTTATAATTAAAGTGGCCGATAATGGAACCGGTATCCCGGAAGATGTTATGGAAAATATCTTTATTCCATTTTTTAGTACCCGAAAAATCGGGAGCGGTATTGGATTAAGTTTATGCAAACAGATAATGATGCTGCATAAGGGTAACATACAAGTACAATCTACCCCTGGAGAAGGAACCGTTTTTACTTTTCAGTTTTAAAAAAATCTTGAAAAAAATGACAGAAAATGTGTACTTTTTATACAAGATTCCAAAATGATATATTCAAACTCAAAGCTTGCTTATAAGAACAAAAAAATGAAAAAATTAAAATTTATCAAAAGGTTTTAGACAAATGTGTATTATTGTATTAGTTTTATATTTTGTAATTAAAAATTAATTTATGGCACGACCAGTTAGAAAAAGTGAAATTGCAGGTAAACTTAAAACCCTAAAAGAACAATTAGATGATTATAAGGCAGATTTAAAAACCGTTCACCCGACATTTAAAATTTCCAAAAAGGGTAACAGGGAAAGCAATATCATTGGCACTATTGCTAAGTTAGAAAGAGAAATTGAAGCGCTTAAAAAAGAGAAAAAATAATACTTCCATTCCCGGTTGCAGGTTTTTCTGTCAATTTTTATTTTAGCAGTTTATTTCCTTTTAAAAATGAATTAGTATTTTTTTATGTTCTGTTTACAGACAAAAGGAATGGTTGTATTATGAACTTTTTCGTTTACTGGCATGGTAAAATTCGTTTTTTTTGAAAAATTTTTATTTTTCTAAAAAAATATCGCCCATCACTTGTTATTTGGAAATTGCTATCTACCTTCATTTTTCTATAATAAATAGAATTGGAACAAAAATTTAACCATATTATTCTTTCCTCAGCAGTAACTGTCAATTTTACTGAAACTACCTTTACAACCCGCTAAGGGTTGTATTTTACCATATCATCATTTGGGCCTTTTGCTTCTTTATGCCATCCGGCAATTCATTCAAAATATTTAATTCTTAAATCAATAAAATATATATGCAGGTTTTAAAATTTGGCGGTTCATCGGTTTCCAATGCTGAGAACATCAATAAAATGGTTGCAATCATTCAGGAGAATAAAACTAAGGATAAAACAATTGTCGTGGTATCGGCATTGGGTGGCACTACAGATGCGTTACTCAATAGTGTAGTACTCGCATCGCGAGGCGATGAAACTTATAAAGACAAACTAAAAGAAATAGAACACCGGCATCTTGAAACCGTAAAAGCTTTGATACCTGTGGCACAACAAAGCAGTGTGTTAAGCATGGTGAAAAAAAGTTGTAATGAAATGGAAGATATTTGTAGCGGTGTTTTTTTATTACAGGAATTATCATCAAGAACCAGGGACCGGATGATGAGTTATGGTGAATTATTATCCTCACAAATAATATCTGCAAAACTGAATTCCGTTGGTGCAGAAAATGAATGGATAGACTCAAGAAAACTCATTGTCACCAATTCTAATTTCGAAAATGCTGTTGTTGATTTTGAAATAACGAATAAAAATATTCAAACTTATTTTTCTACGGTTACGCATTCCTTATTTCTTCTGCCCGGCTTTGTTGCAGCAGATAAAAAAGGAATTACTACAACTTTGGGAAGAGGTGGTTCCGATTATTCGGCATCAATTTTTGCTGCGGCATTAAATGCAGATGTATTAGAAATATGGACTGATGTAAGTGGAATGATGACGGCTGACCCGCGTTTGGTAGCTAATGCTAAAATAATTCCAAATGTATCCTACCAGGAAGCTATGGAACTTTCGCATTTTGGCGCCAAAGTAATTTATCCTCCTACCATACAACCGGTGATGCGAAAAAATATCCCGGTGTGGGTGAAGAGTACTTTTTCACCTCAGGATCATGGGACTTTAATTCAAAGCGAATCTGTAAAAAATGGTAACAGCGTGCGCGGCATTTCCAGCATTAATCAAATTGCATTGCTAAGTCTTGAAGGAAGCGGCATGGCGGGTATTCCAGGTTTTTCAAAACGATTATTTGAAACGCTTGCTGATGCTCAGATCAATGTGATTCTTATTACCCAAAGTTCATCGGAACATTCAATTTGTGTTGGTATTGAAGATGCTTATGCTGATAAGGCCAAAGAAGCTGTAGATGCAGCTTTCAGCTATGAAATAGAAAGAGGAAAAGTGGAGCCTCTTATTGTAGAAAAGGGATTGGTAATTGTTGCTCTTGTGGGAGATAAAATGAAGAGCCATCCCGGTATCAGCGGAAAAATGTTTAGTGCTTTAGGCAAAAACGGGATCAATGTAAGAGCTATTTCCCAGGGTTCTTCTGAAAGGAATATCTCGGCGGTTATTGCTGCGCAGGATGTGAAGAAAGCGGTAAACGTACTGCACGAAGAATTTTTTGAAACTACTTATAAGCAGGTAAATTTATTTATTACCGGCCTTGGTAATGTGGGATCTAAGTTGATGGCCCAATTGCTACAACAACACAATTACCTTGAACAAAATCTGCATTTAAATATAAGAGTAGTAGGTATTGCGAACAGTAAAAAAATGTTATTCAATGATAATGGTATTGATTTGAATAATTGGAAATCCATTTTGTTGGCCGGTGAAGAAATGAACCTGCACAAATTTATAAAAACGATTCAATCCAAAAATTTGCGTAACTCCATTTTTGCAGATGTTACAGCAAGTAGTGATGTAGCAAAAACTTATGAAGAAGTGCTTCAAAAAAGTATTTCAATTGTAGCCTGTAATAAAATCGCTGCTTCATCTTCTTATATTTATTATCAAAGACTAAAGCAACTTGCGCGCGAATTCAATGTCCATTTTCTATTTGAAACCAATGTTGGCGCCGGTTTGCCCGTGATTGGCACTTTGAATGATTTGTTATTAAGTGGTGATAAAATAAATAAAATTGAAGCCGTGTTAAGCGGCACTCTCAATTTTGTTTTCAATAATTATAATGGTGAAAAAAGTTTTGCAAAAGTGGTAAAACAAGCGCAGGATGAAGGGTATACTGAACCTGATCCGCGTTTAGATTTAAGCGGAACAGATGTAATGCGTAAGATCATGATTCTTGCACGGGAAACCGGTGAAAAATTAGAAATGGACGATATTACCAACAATACATTTATGCCTCCTTCATGTATGACCGGCTCTGTTGATGATTTTTATGTGGCAATGGAAAAAGAAGAAGCACATTTTAAGAAGATTTTTGAAGAAGCAAATAAAGCCGGGAAAAAATTGAAGTTTGTAGCCAAATATGAGAATGGAAAAGCAGAAGTTGGTTTGCAACAAATAAATTCGGAGCATGATTTTTTTCATCTTTATGGAAAAGATAATGTGGTGCTTTTTTATACAAATCGTTATGTTGATCAGCCATTGGTGGTAAAAGGTGCAGGTGCGGGCGCCGAGGTAACTGCATCAGGAGTATTCGCCGATATTATCCGCGCAGCAAGGATTTAAAATAAAATAAAATGAAAACAGTAAAAATTATTGCTCCAGCTACTATTGCCAATCTTGTTTGTGGATTTGATGTATTGGGAATGGCTTTAAATGAACCCCAGGATGAAATGACACTTTCTTTAAGTGATCAACCTGGCATTCGTATTCAACATACTGACGAATACAATCTTCCTGTGGTGCCGACGCAAAATGTGGCAGGCGCCGCATTGCTTGCTTTAATGGATGAGCATGATAAGCCTGTAGGATTTGATTTAATAATTAATAAATGCATAAAACCGGGTAGTGGTCTTGGTTCCAGCGCTGCAAGTGCTGCAGGCGTAGTGGTCGCTGCCAATCATTTGCTACAAAATATTTTTTCAAATGAAGACCTTGTGCGCTTTGCTATGCATGGTGAAAAATTAGCCAGCGGCGTAAAGCATGCTGATAATATTTCACCATGCATTTATGGCGGCGTTACTTTAATACGTTCCATTTTTCCATTAGATATTATTCCTTTGGATGCACCTCATATGTATGTTACGGTTGTGCATCCACAAATAGAAGTGCGAACATCAGACTCGAGACAAATTCTGCGCAAAGAAATTCTATTGAAGGATGCTATTAAACAATGGGGAAATATTGCCGGCCTGGTAGCAGGTTTCATGAAAAAAGATTATGAATTGATAAGCCGTTCCCTGGAAGATGTGATAGTGGAGCCGGTGCGTAGTATTTTAATTCCCGGTTTTGACGAAGTAAAAATAAAGTGTAAAGAAGCTGGTGCTTTAGGTGGTGGTATTTCCGGTTCGGGTCCATCAATATTTATGATTAGTAAAGAAGAAAATACCGCTAAAGAAGTAGAGAAAATTATGAAAAATATTTTTGAAAAAATTGGAATTGATTATAAAACTTATGTAACCACCATCAATTATGAGGGGGTAAAAATAATAGAATCAAAATGAAGTATTACAGTTTAAATCACAATGCTGCTGTTGTTGATTTTAAGGAAGCTACCATAAGAGGTTTGGCACCAGATAAGGGATTATATTTTCCTGAATATATTCCGGAATTAGAAAAAGAATTCATTCAAAATATCAATAATTATTCTGATGAAGAAATTGCATTCAAAGTGATTAATCCTTATGCTGGAGCGGTAATTCCTGAAATTGAATTGAAAAGAATTGTTGAAGAAACGATCAATTTTGAAATCCCTTTAGTGAAAGTAACTGACTCTATTTTTTCATTAGAATTATTTCATGGCCCTACTATGGCTTTCAAAGATGTAGGTGCAAGATTTATGAGTCGTTGCCTTGGATATTTTGTAAAAAACAATGATCAGAAAGTTACTGTATTAGTAGCCACTTCAGGAGATACCGGCGGCGCTGTTGCCAATGGATTTTATAATGTAGATGGAGTAGAAGTAGTTATTTTATATCCTTCCGGTAAAGTAAGTATGGTTCAGGAAAAACAGCTAACTACATTAGGAAATAATATTCATGCATTAGAAATAAATGGAAATTTTGATGATTGCCAGCAAATGGTAAAGCAGGCTTTTGCAGATGTTGATTTAAATAAAAAATTATTTCTTACGTCCGCTAATTCTATTAATGTAGCCCGATGGTTGCCGCAACAATTTTACTATTTCTTTGCGTGGAAACAGTGGGAAGATAAAAAGAATCCTCCTGTTATAAGTGTGCCTAGCGGCAATTTTGGGAATATCTGTGCAGGGATGCTTGCACATTTTTCAGGAATGCCGGTTGAGATTTTTATTGCCGCCTGCAATGCTAATAATGTAGTACCAGAATTTTTAAAGTCTGAAAATTATCAACCCCAAAAAGCAGTTGCAACAATTTCAAATGCTATGGATGTGGGCGATCCCAGTAATTTTGTGCGCATCCTGGAATTATTTCATCATCAATTTTCGGATCTAAAAAATAAACTGATCAGCTACAGCATTTCAGATGAGGAAACAAGGCAAACCATGAAAGAAGTTTTTCAAAAAGAAAATTATCTTACTGATCCTCATGGTGCTGTTGGTTACAATGCCTTACAAAATTATTTGCAACAACATCCGGGGCATAAAGGAATCTTTTTAGAAACTGCCCATCCTGTAAAATTTTATGATGTAGTAGAGCCTGTGATTCAGCAGGCGGTATCGGTTCCGGAGTCTTTAAGACCAATATTAATAAAGGAAAAGAAGAGCATTTCAATGAATGCAGATTTTAAAGATCTTAAAGAATTTTTGATGAATCGTTAATGTTTTTTACAAATCAGGGTTAGGGTATTTATATTTTGAAATCAGCTTGCCGAAATGTCCTTATTTTCTACCAGCAAATTTAAAGCTGAAGGAAGAATTTCTGCATACACTTTATTTATTTTTCCTTTATACTCACCATCAACCTGAAAATGGATTTCCCTGGTAGTAGTAATTACTGCTTTGGTAGTTTGAAAGATTTCTACTTTTTTTGGATCAAATCTTTTGTTACTTAAGAACATTTTAAAAATTTCGATAAGTGAAATTTTACGAACGATGACCAGTTCAAATTTGCCATCATGAATCAGGCCCTCAGGGTTAATAACTGCGCCGGTACCGTATTTACTGGCATTGGCAATTACTATGATGTAAGCGGGAGTATCTATATTTAAATCGTCAGCTTCTATATGGGCTTGTAATAATTTTCTTTGCCAGAGAATTTTTAATACCATTCTTGCATATCCCCACATTCCACGAAAAGAGCTTTTATCAAAATATTTTACTAGTCTCGCATTAAGTCCCACATCGCTTAAATGAATACAGATATCATTATTATTTATTTTAATCAAATCACATTTTTGCATCTTCCCATTCAAAATAATATCCATTGCTAATTTTGGTTCTTCAGGTATTTTTAATTCTTCCGCCATTCCATTAGCAGAGCCGCCACGTAATATTCCCATAAGAATTGAAGAATTTAATAATTGTTGGGCAACAAGCGATACAGTTCCATCACCGCCAACAGCTATTACCCGTTCAGGTGAAAACTTTTTAATCCAATATTGAATCGAGGAAGCATCTTCTTTTCCGGTTAAAATAAAAAACTCGATATTATGAGAAAGTGGTTTAAAATATTTATGGATTATTGGTTCCCAATTAATTTTTTTCTTCCCTCCTGATACAGGATTAATGATAAATAATATCTTTAAATTGGAAGTTGCCTTCATTATATCTTTGTAACGATCGTTATGATAAATAATAGTTTGATACATAAAGAAAAGAAAATTTCGTTGCTTCAAAGGATAAAACAGAAAATATTCTTTTTATTCAGGCTCAATCACCACCCTGTAATAAAGGTTTACAATGGCTGGGGTAATGCTGAAAAAATAATTGTGTTGGGCCACGTATTAAGATTAAGTCCATTACCCCGGCAAACTTACCGTCAAAACTGGGTAACCAATTTATTTTCGCTTCTGCGGATGTTTATGGTAATTCCTTTTTCCAATGCAAAAATTGCTATTGAGTGGGATGGGGTTATTTTTAATACAGAAACAGAAGAAGATGGATTTTTCAGGTTTGAAATTTTTCCGGCGGCAGCGCCGGGTGTTGGATGGAAAAGAGTGCTGGTAAGGTTGGAAGAAAAAAAATATCATGCGCAGCACATAACCGGAATTGGAAATATATATATTCCTTTTGATTCTGCGCACGCTTTTATTTCGGATATTGATGATACTTTTCTTATCTCACATTCATCACGTTTACGAAGGCGATTGTATGTACTTTTTACCAAAAATGCCCGCAGTAGAAAGCCTTTTGAAGGAGTCGTAAATCATTACCAATTACTTGCCGGCAACGGGCAAACTGGTGAAAACATCAATCCTTTTTTTTATGTTTCGGGTAGTGAATGGAACCTTTATGATCTTATTTTGGAGTTTTCACGGTCTAATGATTTACCCAAAGGAGTTTATCTATTAAGCCATTTAAAAAGAATAAATGAATTCTGGAAATCAGGACAAAGTAACCTTACAACAAAATTCAGGCGAATATCCAGGATCATTGATGCCTACCCGCATTTGCAATTTATTTTATTAGGTGATGATTCCCAACAGGATCCTGATATTTATTCTTCCGTTGTCTCACATTTCCCCGGAAAAATATTTGCAGTTTATATGCGACGCGTGAGAAAATCCAGTTATGAAAAAGTACAAATGATCATGGATGAAATGGAAATCAAAGGAGTAAATTGTTGTTATTTTAAACATAGTGCAGAAGCGGTGATTCATTCCAAAATGATTGGATTGATTGTTTAAAAAAAGCAACCAAGAGAAATGGTAACCCTTAATTGAAATTGCTTTTTATTTTTTCAATAAAATTATTTTCGATCATCTTTTTAGCCATTTTTATCATGTTATAAAATGCTTCAGCATGTGAAATGCCATGACCGATGATAACAGGCTTATTGACTCCCAACACAGGAACCCCACCATAGATTTCAAAATTAAAACGATTCAAAAATTCGTCCTGAATTTTTCTTTTTTGAATAATATCATAAAATGATTCAGCAAATTTTAATAAAATATTCCCGGTAAATCCATCACAAACATAAATCTCTGCCTTGTCCATTAAAATATCCCGTCCTTCTATATTTCCAACAAAATTTATTTTCTCATTTTCTTTCAGTAAAGGGTAGGCGGCCTGGCACAGTAAATTGCCTTTACCTTCTTCTTCACCCACATTGATAAGTGCCACACGTGGATTTTTGAAATTCAAAATATGTTTAGAAAATAATGTACCCAATAAAGCAAACTGTGATAAGTTTTCCGGTTTGCAATCTGCATTCAATCCCACATCTATAAGTAAAGAAAGTTCACCGTTTTCTCTCGGGATATAAGCGCCGATAGCCGGCCTGGAAATTCCTTCGATTGCTTTAATGCTGAATAAGGATCCTACAAGCATTGCTCCGGTATTTCCGGCACTTATAAAAGCATCCACTTTTGAGGTAGCCAATAATTGAAACCCAATTGCAATAGATGATTGTTGCTTTTCTTTCAGCGCTTTTGTAGGATGCTCATGCATTTCAATTATCTGCTCTGAATGAATTAGCGTAATTTTTTCAGAATCGATTTGATATTCATTAAGCAGGGGCTTAATTTTTTCTTCATCACCTATTAAAGTAAGGTGTGTTTCAGTTTGATTTTCAGATAAAAAAAGTTGTACGCCTTTTATAGCCTCCAAAGGAGCAAAATCGCCTCCCATTGTATCCAGTGCAATGTTCATAGTTATAAATTATCTGGTAATGTTATACTAAAATTCAGCAATTATTTAATAATAAATTGCTATACATTTTTCAAAAAAAAACTCCAAAAATAAAGTTGAAGTTAATCAAACTTTATTTTTAGAGTTCAAAATGATTCATGTTTGCTTATCAGGCTTTTGAAGGCGCTTTCTCTGCAACTACTTTTCCTTTGTAAAAAAGTTTTCCTTCGCTTACATGGGCACGATGGCGTACATGCGTTTCGCCTGTGGTGGTATCAACACTCAAAGTAGGAGCATCTGCTTTATAATGTGTTCTTCTTTTTGCACTTCTTTGTTGACTGTGTCTGCGCTTTGGATTTGGCATAACCTTAGATTAAATATTATTAATTATTGTTTTTTTTAAATTTTTCCAGACCTTTTTGCAAAGGATGATTATTTTCAATTACTCCTGAATTCATTTTTTTTAGCATGGCCAATATTTCTTTGTTGCATTGCGGGCCACCCATTTCTTCATCAGAGCACCTGCGTTGCATTGGAATGCTGAGCATCACAAATTCGTAAATCCAATTAGCCAAATGAATATGGCTTTCGGTACGGGAAATATAAAACACATCCGGGTCTTCTTCGTTTTGGTTCATTTCTTCCGGATTTTCAACCTGTTTTATTACCAGGTTAAATTCATCCCAAAGATCAATTGGTAATGTATTTCCGCATCGGTCACAGATAACACTCACGCTTCCTCCTACTTCGAATTTCAACATCATGAAAGATGTGTTTTTTTCGAGGGTAAGTTTTACAGATGCGTTACAATTGTTGAAATCTGTTTCCTTATGATTGGCAAAGAACTTATCATCAACCTGGTAATTAAATTCATGGATACCAGGTTTTAATCCTACAAATGCAATTTCATATTCACGCCTGTTTCCCATAACACTATATTAAAGGGTTGCAA
>DATCMY010000440.1:0-7721 GCA_036565505.1 Hanamia sp. | reverse complement strand
AGATGATACAGGATATACTTTTATGGATACCGAAACTTATGAACAGATTTCAGTTCCCCCTGAAATGGTAGATGCTCCCCAGTTTTTGAAAGATGGCCAGGAGGTTTCAGTTTTAATAAATACTGAAACAGATTTACCTATGGGCGTTGAACTTCCTGATAAAATTGTAATGTTAGTAACCTATAGTGAGCCAGGGGTAAAAGGTGATACGGCTACCCGCACACTAAAACCTGCCACAGTGGAAACCGGCGCCACCGTTAACGTTCCTTTATTTGTGAATGAAGGTGAATTGATAAGAGTAAATACTAAAACAGGAGAATATGTTGAGAGGGTGAAAGAGTAATTGATAATTGACAATTGATAATTGACAATTTAGTGGAATATCAAAATAGTTGTTCTTCGTTATCAATTTTCCTTTATCAATTCTCAATTCAATAAACTATCTTAGCTTCCCGTTTTCTATAACATAAATTTTAATATATCCAAAATGGACATTAAGCAAATTCAGGAACTGGTAAGGCTTGTAAACAAAAGCAATATTGGTGAATTAAGCATTGAAAAGAATGATTTTAAGATCACCATTAAGCAGAAAAAAGAACCAGTACAACATTATGGTGCTCCGTTAGTACATGCAGCGCCACAGGTTCATCAAACGCCATTACCTGCTCCGGTTGCTCCTTCAGCCGGAGGCGAAACCAAACCCGCTGAAGCAGTTCCAAAAACAGAAAATTTACTTACCATTAAAAGTCCAATGATTGGTACATTTTATCGCCAGGCAGGACCTGGTAAACCATTATTTGTTAGTGTAGGAGATGAAGTGGTTACGGGCCAGGTCGTTTGTATTATAGAAGCGATGAAACTTTTCAATGAAATTGAAAGTGAAGTTTCTGGCAAGATTGTAAAGATTTTGGTCGAAGATGCATCTCCCGTGGAGTTTGATCAGCCATTATTTTTAGTGGAACCTTAATTAGCTAATTGGCAAATTAAAAATATTGTAAATAAAATCAGCTTGGTTAGCACAACATTAGCAAATTAGCTAATTGACACTTTAAAAATATGTTTAAAAAGATACTAATTGCCAATCGCGGCGAAATTGCTCTCAGAATTATCAGAACATGCAAAGAAATGGGAATTAAAACTGTTGCAGTTTATTCCACCGCAGATAAAGACAGCCTGCATGTGAAGTTTGCAGATGAAGCAGTATGCATTGGAAGGCCGGCCAGTATTGATAGTTATTTAAATATACCACATATTATGGCTGCGGTAGAAATCACCAATGCCGATGCTGTTCATCCCGGTTATGGATTTCTGGCAGAGAATTCAAAATTTGCGCAAATTTGTATTGATCATAATATAAAATTTATAGGCCCCACTCCCGCAATGATCAATTCTATGGGCGATAAAATTACCGCTAAAGAAACCATGATAAAAGCGGGTGTACCAGTTGTTCCGGGTGTAGAAGGATTACTCAGAGACGTAGATCATGCAAAAAAAGCAGCAGCCGAAATTGGTTATCCTGTTATATTAAAAGCTACTGCTGGTGGTGGTGGCAAAGGAATGCGTGTGGTTTGGGAAGAAAAGGATATTGAAAAATCTTTCGATAATGCCAAAACGGAAGCAGCGGCATCTTTTAAAAATGATGGTATTTATATGGAAAAATTTGTGGAAGAACCACGCCATATTGAAATACAGGTAGCCGGCGACCAGTTTGGAAATGTTTGCCATTTGAGTGAGCGTGATTGTTCTATACAACGCCGTCATCAAAAATTAGTTGAAGAATCTCCCTCGCCTTTTATGACGCCGGAATTAAGGGAAAAAATGGGAGAAGCGGCTATCAAAGCAGCTTCGGCCATTAATTATGAAAGTGTGGGTACCATTGAGTTCCTGGTAGATAAACACCGCAATTTTTATTTCATGGAAATGAATACGAGGATACAGGTAGAACATTGTGTAACGGAAGAAGTGATCAATTACGACCTGATTAAAGAACAGATAAAAATTGCAAACGGCGAAAAAATTTCAGGAAGAAATTATTATCCTGAAATGCATGCGATTGAATGCAGGATTAATGCGGAAGATCCTTATAACGATTTCCGTCCATCTCCAGGACGAATTACCGTACTGCACCAGCCAGGCGGGCATGGTGTACGCGTAGATAGCCATGCATATGCAGGCTATGTGATTCCTCCTTATTACGATAGTATGATTGGTAAACTAATCACCATGGCTCAAACACGCGATGAAGCGATAGATACCATGAGCAGGGCATTAAGCGAATATATTATTGAAGGAATAAAAACTACTATCCCGTTTCATCTTCAGTTAATGCAGAATGAAGATTTCAGAAAGGGAAATTTTACTACTAAATTTTTGGAAGGGTTTAAGATGAAGTAACAATTAACAATTGATAATTAATAATGGAAAATTGAAAATCTCACTTTTTTACATTTCTTGATTAGTAAGGACTAATTTGTTTACAATCTTATATACTTCAAAAAATTATCAAATCATCTCTTTCAACTTCTCTACTACAATATCTACTTCCTCTTTTGTATTGTATTTACTGAAAGAAAAACGGACGGTTACCTGGTTAAGATTATGTGTAATAGCGCTGATTACGTGGCTGCTTGCTTCAGCCCCGGATGTGCATGCACTTCCGCCGCTGGCGCAAATATTATGAATATCAAGGTTGAAAAGAAGCATTTCAGATTTATTTGTTTTGGGGAAGGCTACACTTAAAACAGTATAAAGGCAATCACCTTCATAATCCCCGTTAAAATAAATTCCCGGAATATTTTTTAATAAACTTTCCATCATATAATTTCTAACTTCTTTTATTTGCAGACTGTCTTTTTCAAGATTTTCTGCAGCCATTTCAAGCGCTTTGGCAAAGCCAACGATGCCATAAATATTTTCCGTGCCGGCCCGCATATTTCGTTCCTGGCTTCCACCTTTTATGAAAGGATGAATTTTAATATTTTCATTGATATATAAAATGCCAACTCCTTTTGGTCCATGAAATTTATGACTGGAACCTGTGATAAAATGTACAGGAAGATTACGCAGGTCGATTGGAAAATGCCCTACAGTTTGTACAGTGTCAGAATGGAAAATGGCATTATATTTCCTGCAAAGATTTCCTACAAGTTCTATATCTGTAATGTTACCAATTTCATTATTGGCATGCATTAAAGTGACCAGGCATTTTTCATTACTTTCATTCAATAATTTTTCCAGGTCATTATAATCTATATGTCCATTAGGCAATACTTTTACATTAGATAATTTTGCTTCATTAGTTTCGCACAAATGTTCTACGCAGTGCAAGGTGGCATGGTGCTCCAGCGGAGAACTGATTATATGTTTACAACCTAAATCATATATGGCAGCATTGATGGCTGTATTACTGCTTTCTGTGCCGCAACTGGTAAAAAATATTTCTGATGGATGCGCATTTAAAATGTTAGCAACAGATTTTCTTGCGGATTCAATCGCCATTTTTGTTTCACGGCCATAAGAATATATGGAAGATGGATTGCCAAATTTCTCTGTAAAAAAGGGAATCATCACTTTGAATACTTCGGGATCCAGAGGGGTAGTGGCAGCGTTATCAAAATAAATTCTTTCCATTTTTTTGATGGGGCATTATCATCACATCGCTTCATGAATATCTTTCATAATTTTTTTGGCGATATTGTCTGCAGTTGTTTCAAAATTACTTTCCGAATAAATTCTTATAATCGGTTCAGTGTTACTGGTTCTTAAATGAACCCAATCGTTGTCAAATTCTATTTTTAATCCATCTTCTGTGTTGATAGGGTTGTTCTTGTATTTGTCTTTTATTTTCTTAAAAATATCATTTACATCCACATTTTTTTCAAGAGCAATTTTATTTTTTGAAATAAAATAATCAGGATAATTGCCTCTTAACTGCTTAATACTTTTTTGAGAATGAGCAAGATGACTGAGGAATAAACCAATGCCTATAAGTGCATCGCGGCCATAATGAAAATCAGGCACTATGATGCCACCATTTCCTTCACCTCCAATCACTGCATTAACTTCTTTCATTTTGTTGACCACATTCACTTCGCCAACAGCAGAAGGAAAATATTCTCCACCATGCTTATGCGTAATTTCTTTAAGCGATTTGGTAGAAGACATATTGCTTACGGTGTTGCCTTTTCTTTGGCTTAGCACATAATCGGCCACAGCTACCAGAGTGTATTCTTCGCCAAACATACTTCCGTCTTCACAAACAAAGCAAAGCCTGTCCACATCTGGGTCTACAGCAATTCCTAAAGAGGCATTCTGTTTTTTTACTTCATTGCTAAGGCTTGTTAAATGCTTGGGAAGCGGCTCGGGATTATGATCAAATTTTCCATTTACTACTTCATTAATGACAATAACATCTTTTACGCCCAAGGCTTTTAATAATGCGGGAATGTAAATGGCACCTGAACTGTTGATCGCATCTAAAACGATTTTAAATTTCGCTTTTTTTATAGCTTCAACATCCACAAGGTCATAGTTAACAACTGCATCAATATGTTTTTGTAAGTAAGAGTCATCTTTATGATAATGGCCAATATGATCGACAGGTACAAAGGTGAAATCCTCCTTTTCAGCAATTGAAAGTACTTTTTCTCCGGCAGCTGCATTTATAAATTCTCCATCACTATTAAGCAATTTTAATGCATTCCATTCTTTAGGATTATGGCTGGCAGTTAAAATTATGCCACCCGCAGCGTTCTCCGATTTGACTGCAATTTCAACAGTTGGAGTTGTTGTAAGGCCCAGGTCAATTACATTAAACCCACAAGCAATAAGGGTATTAGCGCATATGCTACTTACCATTTCTCCGCTAATTCTGCCATCGCGGCCAATAACAATTACTTTATTTTTGCTGCCAGGGTCTATTGAACTTGCAAAAGCTGCAGTAAATTTTACAATATCCAAAGGAGTAAGGTTTTCGCCTGTTTTTCCACCAATAGTCCCTCTGATTCCTGAAATACTTTTTATGAGTGCCACATCTTGTTTTTAAGGTTGCAAATTTAAGTTTTTTAATCGATTAGTAATTCAATTGATGCTTTAAGCCAGGTATTGAAACCGGCAGTTTTAAAAACAACATCCATTCATAATTCATAAAATGTTCTGTTTTACCTTTGCTTCATAAAAATTTATAATGACTGAAACGCAACCGTGGTTTAAAGAATGGTTTAATTCACCCTATTATCATCAATTATATTTTAAAAGAGATGAAGCAGAAGCTGCGGGTTTTCTTAATAAATTGATTGCCTATTTAAACCCGAAACCCGGATCGCTCATGCTGGATATTGCTTGCGGAAAAGGCCGGCATTCTATCCAATTAGCTTCTAAAGGGTTTGACGTAACTGGGATTGATTTGTCTGAGGATAGTATTTTTGAAGCTAAAAAATTTGAAAATGAAAATCTTCATTTTTTCTTGCACGATATGCGCCTTCCTTTTTGGATAAATTATTTTGATTATGCATTTAATTTTTTTACCAGTTTTGGTTATTTTAATACCAGGCGCGAACATGATAATGCAATAAGAACTATCGCGCAATCTTTAAAAACGGACGGTATTTTTGTAATTGATTATCTGAATGTACATTATGCTGAAAACCATTTGATTCACAAATCGGAGGTGGAAGTAGAAGGCGTTAATTACTATATTACCAAATGGTTTGATGAAGATCATTTTTATAAAAAAATTATTGTAGAGGATGATGCTTTGCAGCATCCCATCGTGCACCAGGAAAAAGTTGCAAAGTTTTCCTTAGGCGATTTTACCGAAATGTTTGCTTATCATCAAATGCAGGTACAGGAAGTGTTTGGCGATTATAATTTTGGCATCTATCATGTAAAGGAATCTCCAAGAATGATAATAGTGGCTAAGAAAATTGTTCGTTTACCGTGAGGAGAATAGCTCCTGTTTTGCGCAAATAACGTCTTTCCTGGTTAGCCTTAATAGGGTGAAAAATTAATAAGTTAAAAGGTTGAAAAAGTTGCATGGAGCACTGGTCATTGGCATTATTTATTTTCGTGTTCAAAAATTACGCTTCCGCTTTTTCCTAAATCAGATTCTATTCTTACTTCGTATCTTTTATTGCCATCTGTAACTATCATTAAGGCGGTATTGGGAGGTATGGCGCCTAAGTTTTCCGCATACATTGTCACTATATTTTCTTTTGCATTTTTATCAAGCGATAGTGTAAGGGAAATAGGTTTGTCAGATAATCTTTTATGAGATAATACTACTTTGCCATTGTAAAATACAGAAATGGAATCGCCATCAATTTCACCATTGTCATAAAAATCCAACTTGAAAGTAGGCTGCTCTATCGTTATCGTTTTTTCAATATCTTTTCTGCGGCTTTCGTATTTTGGTGAATGTGTAGAAAGTGTACTACTACTATTTATTTCCGGTTTAGTAATCGTATTTTCCTGTATGGGCAATTCACCTTTTACAATTTGATTTTTTTCAATTCCTTGTTTTACTGTGGGTGTTTTTTTAACAATAGCTGGGGTCGTTTTCCTGGGTGCGGCAGCTATCTGTTTTTTAGGGGCAGGTTTTTTTACCGGCGATTTTACGACAACCTCATTTTTCTTTGTTTTTATTCCTAAAGAAAGCCTATTCACAATTCTTCTGGAAAGCACTGTTGTCCCGCTTCCGCACCCTGCTCCCTGGTTGGGTGACGGTATCCAGGTTCCCCGCAATACTTCTACACTATCGCTGTCTTTTTCATAATGCAGGCGGTGCGTTTGAAAACAATTTACAAAATTGGGAGGTGTATTGAATTTAGTTCTTTCAACTTCTGTGACCACCAGATCATTTGTTGCACGGTCAAGTGAACCGGAAAGGCGGCAAATAGTAAAGAATTTTTTATTTCCTTCTATGAAATAAGTGTAAGAATATCCTGAAACTTTTGAACCTTCTGTTGTTAATTCTAAAACATATACAATATTGCCTCCACCATAATCGGAAAGGCCATAAGGGGTTTCATCAAACCCGCCTCTCCATTGTCCATTAAAATTTACCGACTTTAAATTTGTATGAGAATTATTTAATCTTGAAGAATACTTTTTAGATACAAGATCTTGAGCAGATAAAGAAAAACTCAGCAACATGAAAAATGATAACGTAAATATTTGTTTCATTATGCCGTATAATTTTTAGATTCAAAATTAATTGTTATTAAAAAAATATCCTTCCAAAGGAATAGCATCTTTGTCTAATACTTCGTTAAATTTGCTTTTCAGAACAATAAAAACAAAATCAATTTTTTTAGAATAATTATGAATATAACTTTTCCGGATGGCGCTGTAAGGCAGTATGAGAAAGGATTTTCCGCTTTAGAGATCGCAAAATCAATTAGTGAAGGACTGGCCCGAAAAATATTAGCAGCCGAAGTAAATGGCGAAGTTTGGGATCTATCACGCCCTATACATAATGATGCTTCCATAAAATTTCTTACCTGGGATGATGAAAAAGCGAAATCAACTTTTTGGCATTCCTCAGCGCATCTAATGGCAGAAGCAGTGGAAGATACTTTTCCCGGTGTGAAATTCTGGGTGGGGCCCCCAATTGAAAAAGGATTTTATTATGATATTGATTTAGGCGAAAATGTAATTACAGAAACTGATCTTGTAAAGCTCGAAAAGAAGATGGCAACATTACTTTTTATACACAAGGACAA
>DATCMY010000439.1:0-4084 GCA_036565505.1 Hanamia sp. | reverse complement strand
AGGCCTTGAGAGTTGAATATAAATAATACCACTGGGGGTACCCACGTATGATTTGTGATTTAGATAAAAATGACAACTCTATTTTAACAATTAAATCTAAATTTTTAACAATTACTGAATGTCATCTGCAACTTGGGTTAATTTCTTTAGTTGCCGAGGATTTCATCTCTTGAACACTTTGGTCCTGCGCAAAACTGTTTATAGAAAATGATAAACTGAGTATTAACACAACAAAGAGTAATAAAAGATGGGGAGAAATATTGTTTCATAATAATTTGGTAAGTTCATATACAATAAAGCAAAAATAACAATACCATCGATTTTTAAAATTCCCGTTTTATTTGTTACCCGAAAATAAATTTTTTATCATCCACAATATTTTAATATGAAAAACATTATTTTGTGAATATCTATATAATTCAATCACTTAAAACATTCAATCATGGAGGAGTTAATTCAAAAATTGCAAGACATACATGGGCTTAGTGCTGAACAATCACAAAGTATTTTAAATACAATAACAGGTTATGTAAAGGAAAAATTTCCAATGGTAGGCGGAGCAATTGATAATCTTTTTCAATCAGGCACTACTCCTTCAGGCCCAGGTACTACACCTTCCGACGTAAATAATGCTACAGAAAATAGTGGAGATATGCTTGATAAAATTTCAGATTTTATTCCTGGCGCTACCGGCGAAAATATCGAAGAATTTGCTAAAGATAAATTAGGCGGACTTTTTGGGGGGAACAGGACAGTATAATTATCTTATATTTATTTCAATATTTCGCGGGCTATTACTATTTTTTGTATTTCGCTGGTACCTTCCCCTATGGTGCATAATTTGGAATCGCGGTAAAATTTTTCTACCGGAAAATCTTTTGTATAACCATAACCACCAAAAATCTGAACAGCATCCGTAGCAATTTTCACCGCCATTTCACTGGAATAATATTTTGCTATTGCTGATTCTTTGGTAACATTTTCCCCATTATTTTTTAAATCACAAGCCTGGTTGATCAATAATTCCGCAGCCATTATTTCAGTAGCCATATCAGCCAACTTAAATGAAATTGCCTGAAATTCAGAAATAGGTTTACCGAACTGGTGCCTTTCTTTTGCATATTGCAAAGATGCTTCATAAGCCCCCCTTGCTATACCTAATCCTAATGAAGCGATAGAAATACGACCACCATCAAGCACGTACATAGACTGCCTGAATCCATCACCTACATTTCCCATTCTTGCAGAATCAGGAACCCGGCAATTATCAAATATCATTTCTGCTGTTTCACTTGCACGCATTCCTAATTTATTTTCCTTTTTTCCCCCGGAAAATCCTTTTGTACCACGGGTAACTATAAACGCAGTTGAGTTATCTCTGCTTTGCGGTTCGCCTGTACGGCATATTACCACTGCCACATCACCACTTTTACCATGTGTAATCCAGTTTTTTGTACCATTAATTATCCAATCATCACCATCTTTTACTGCCATACATTGCATATTTCCTGCATCACTTCCTGTATTAGCTTCCGTTAATCCCCAAGCTCCAATAAATTCCGCTGTAGCCAATTTGGGCAAATATTCTTTTTTCTGTTCTTCGTTTCCAAACGCAAGAATATGGCCAACGCAAAGTGAATTGTGCGCAGCCAACGATAATCCTATCGATCCGCAAACTTTTGATATTTCCTGGATGATAGCACTGTATTCAAAATAACTTAACCCAGTGCCACCATACTCCTGGGGAACTAAAATTCCCATCATACCTAGTTTCCCTAATTCTTTAAAGATGTGAACAGGAAATTCCTGCCTTTCATCCCACTCCATTAAATGAGGTTTTATTTTTTGTAGAGCAAAATCTTTAGCTGTTTGAGCCACTTGTATTGTTAGCTCATTTTTTAAAAAATCCATAATTAAATTTTATTGTTGCAATATAAATCGAATTTAATAAATGAATGGTAATTTGAATAATTAATAATTAATTAATGCATTAAGGTAAAATTTTAGAAATTATTCAATTGCTAAATAAGGAGCTACTTTATTAAAAATGTCATCAGTTACCAGCATAATTTTTTTAACGGCATCAACAGAATTAAAATTTCCATGCTGTTTTCTATATTGAAAAATGGCGTTCGCCAGGTTATATTTTATGTAAGGATGCGATTTCATTTCATCGACAGATGCTAAATTAATATTGATCTTCTTAACAGGGTTATCATTCATTACCAAAAAAGGCCTTATTTTTTGAAACGTAGAATCTGGAAGTAAGTACGTTTCAGCCACCTGGTCTATTGAATAAAACCCTCCAAGTTTTTCTCTAAAGGCAATTATTCTTTTAGAAAGCTTACTCCCAATGCCAGGCAGGGCGATAAATTCTGTAGTATCTGCTAAATTGATTTTTACCTTCTGAATTGTTTTTGGAGTATTAGAAAAATTGTTATTAGTATATTCATTTTTCTCAAATGGGGGATTTTCATTTGATGTATTTTTTATCCTAACAAAAGGCAGCAACCGCTCAACATCTGATGAGTGTAAGCCCCATATTTTTTTGATATCTTCAGGCTTATAAAATTTTCCTCCTTTAGAAATATATTTTTGAATGGTTGCAGCGGTTTTCTCTTTTACGCCTAATCTTATCCAGTCATTTACTGAAGCGGTATTTGGATCGAAGAAAAAAACTTCAGTTTGTACAGTTTGATATTTTTTACCCGGGTAAGTATTATCAGGGTAATAATTGTTACCAAAATTTTTATTGGGATATTTTCTGGCTGAATCAATTCGCAATTGCGCCATTTCTGTTTCAAATTGTGAATAATCAAATTTTTCTTCTTTAATCAAAATTGGAAACAATAATGGAGAGAGAATTAAAAAGATTACCACTAAAATAAGTACAATAATTCCATACCTTTCTTTCTTTGTAAAGAAGAAATAATCTTTTAAAAACCGCTGCCACATAAGCATTGTGTTTATGAAATATTAAAACAACATCACCTGATCTGATTCAAGATTTAAGTTAAATCAATTTTATTAAATACTGATGAAAATAAAAACGATCCAATTGAATATAAACCTTCAACACTAAACTGAAAGTTTCAAACCATCCCATGCCAATTGAATATTAGATGGTAATTCGTTGTTTATTTCTTCGTGTAACCCAAGTTGGTGGCTAATGTGTGTAAACCAGGCCTTTGGAATGCTCAATTCTTCTACAAGATCAACAGCTTCCTGTAGGCTAAAATGAGAGATATGTCCTTTTTTACGAAGCGCATTTAATACAAGAATGCTGCTTCCTTTTATTTTTTCTTTTTCAGTATCCTCAATCCTATTGGCATCAGTAATGTATGTAAAATTGCCAAATCTGAAACCTAAAACCGGCATATTTAAATGATAAACAAGAATAGGCGTTACCGGAATATCCCCTACCAGAAATACTTTATCAGAAATGGTATTTAAATTCACACTCGGTATGCCAGGGTATTTATCATCCGTAAAAATGTAATAAAATTCCCGATGCAAAGCTGCCTGGGTAAGCACATTGGCATACACTTCCATTGGTTTTTGTTGAAAATAATTATAGGCTTTTATATCATCAAGCCCGGCAATATGATCCTTATGCGGATGGGTAAAAATAACAGCATCTAATTTTTTTACATTCTCTCTCAACATTTGAGTTCTGAAATCCGGTGTGGTATCCACAACTAAGGTGGTAGTATTGCTTTGTACTAGAATGCTGCTTCTTAGCCTTTTATCTTTTCCATTTGCAGATGTGCATACATAACAACTACAGCCTATCATAGGTACCCCGCCACTGGTGCCGGTGCCAAGAAAAGTAATGCGAAGATCGGGATAACTCACTTTTCAAAGATAATTATGAATTATGAAATAAGAGTTATGAAAATAAGAAGCCTCAATATCGCAGGCTACCTGATAAAATAAGCCTCAGTTCTGCACGCAGTGTGGAAAAGAGGCTTATAGTGTTTTCACCGAAAAAGGTGAACTTACGGTTGCAAAAAACATAAGACATGCAAGTTCAGATAAAGTCCACATTTTTCCAATCTTTTGGCGGAATTAATTTTATGGAATC
>DATCMY010000438.1:0-7232 GCA_036565505.1 Hanamia sp. | reverse complement strand
GAGAAATACTTACCGTAGATGGCGGCTGGATGGGGCGATAGACAAATTAATATTAACAAGTAAAAATAATTTATGATGGAAGAAAGATTTCAAAATCATCCGGAGGAAGTAAAAAAAATGGATACCGGCCAATTAAGAAGCGCTTTTGCCATTACTGATCTGATGAAGAATGGTGAAATTCATTTCGTTTATTCTCATTACGACAGGATGATCATTGGTGGAGTAGTACCGGCAGTCAAAGAAATGAAACTGAATAATGATCCCGCTTTAAAATCCAATTATTTTCTGGAGCGGCGCGAAATGGGAATCATCAATGTAGGAGGTGACGGTACAGTAACCGCCGATGGCATTGATTATTCTTTAAGCAAGCTGGATTGTTTATATCTTGGAAAAGGAACAAAAGAAGTTTCTTTCAAAAGTAATGATAACAACCTTTCTGCTAATTTCTATCTTCTTTCTTCGCCTGCACATCATGCTTATGAAAATAAATTGATGAAAAATGCTGATGCGGTGGCGGATCGTTTGGGTGAGGGCATTACAAGTAATCAAAGAATGATCTACAAATACATACATGAAAACGGCATTAAAAGTTGCCAGCTTGTGATGGGGCTAACTATTTTAAAAGAAGGAAATGTATGGAATACCATGCCTGCGCATACGCATACCCGTAGAATGGAGGCGTATTTTTATTTTGACGTAAAAGAAGATCAAAGGGTTTTTCATTTCATGGGAAAGCCTGACGAAACAAGACATATTGTATTGGGAAATAATGAAGCCGTATTATCGGCTCCGTGGTCTATTCATGCTGGTTGCGGCACATCTTCTTATTCATTTATATGGGGAATGGCCGGAGAAAATCAGTCATTCGCTGATATGGATTTTATAGAAATAAGAAATTTAAAATAAAACGATTCTCAATTATTAAAAAACTAAAGCTTGAAATATGAAAAGTAAATTTTATTTTTTTCTGCTGCTGTTGTTTTCGTTCACAACAGCTATGTCGCAGAGCAAAACGGTAACAGGAAAAGTTACGTCCGGGAACGGTGAGGATTTATCATGAGTAACCGTAACCATTAAGGGAACCAAAACGGCCACCACCACTAATGCTACTGGACAATATTCCATCAAAGTGCCTGAAAATGGAAAGGCTGTACTGGAATTTAGTTATGTAGGAAGTCAAAGTAAAGAAGTAACAGTAGGCACCCGTAGTAATATTGATATCTCACTTGTACAAACTTCATCCACATTGAATGATGTAGTAGTAGTTGGTTACGGAAGTGTAAAAAGAAAGGATCTTACAGGATCTGTTTCTTCCATAAGTGCTAAAGATTTAAAAGATATTCCTGTTAATTCCGCTGCTGAAATGTTGAATGGAAGATTAGCCGGCGTTACGGCTACTACTTCAGAGGGGTCGCCCGATGCGCAGATATCCATCAGGGTTCGTGGTGGTATGTCTATTACCGGAGATAATACACCATTATATATTGTAGATGGCGTGCAGGTGGAAAATGCACTTTCTACAATTGCTCCACAGGATATACAATCAATTGATGTTTTAAAAGATGCAGCCTCTACTGCGATCTATGGAGCAAGAGGAGGTAACGGTGTAATTATTATTACTACTAAAAGTGGCCGCCCGGGTAAACTGTCTGTTAGCTATAACGGTTTTGTGGGTATTAAAACCCTGGCAAAAAAACTCAAAGTACTAAGCCCGTACGATTATGTTTTTTATCAATCTGAACGGTCAAGAGGCAGCAGTGCTGACAGCAGTACTTTTCTTACCGACTTTGGTACTACCTGGGATACACTGGCTAATTACAAGAATGTAACTCCCGTAAACTGGCAGGATGAAGTGTTTGGCAGAACAGGAATTGCCACAACCCACAATATTTCAGCCTCAGGCGGAAGTAAAAAAATTACTTACAATTTTGGATATACTTATAATAATGAAAAGGCAATCGTTCTCAATTCAAATTATGTAAGGCACTTGCTTAACTTCAAAAGTGATTATAAAATAACAAAAGATTTAAAAGTAGGAGTAGCTGCGCGATATACCAACCAAAATGTTTATGGCGCAGGGGTTTCTTCAGATCAGGGTTCAGCTTATAACAGGCTGAGGAATGCTGTTAAATACCGGCCATTTCTTTCTCAAAATCAAAACATTAATGAAGCTGATCCAATTGCAGACCCTAGTGTAGGTAATGGTTTAAACCTGGTAAACCCGATATTGCTTGCTAATTCTGAGTATCGGAAAAAATCAACTGAAGCGACTAATCTTTCGGCCTACTTATCTTATAATATTATTAAAAATCTTTCATTCAGATCCACTTTCGGCTATAATCAAAGCAATGTTACCGACAGGCAGTTCAGCGATTCTCTTACTCCTTATTCTATTATACAGGGTGGAGCAAAGCCTATTGCACGACTTGATACATCCATTGCAAAAACGCTTACTAATTCCAATGTGCTTACCTATTCTTTAAAAGGATTTAAAGGCAAACATGATATTAGCTTTTTAGTGGGAGAAGAAACTTATGATTTAAGATCAGAAAGCCATTCCGATATTTTTGGAGGCTTCCCTACATTTACATCGCATACTGATGCGTTTAAACAAACAAGTCTTGGTACTCCCTTCACAGGTTATCCAC
Organism: Hanamia sp.; assembly: GCA_036565505.1. Classification (GTDB taxonomy): domain Bacteria; phylum Bacteroidota; class Bacteroidia; order Chitinophagales; family Chitinophagaceae; genus Ginsengibacter. The sequence goes on along the minus strand of DATCMY010000438.1, from coordinate 4,584 downwards.
GGCTGGGTAAAACGCGCTATACCAATCTGTCATTTTTCAGCAGGCTGAATTATGCTTACCTGGATAAATACCTTTTTTCTTTTGATGTTCGTGCCGATGGTGCTTCAAAATTTGCACCGGGAAGACAGTGGGGTTACTTCCCTTCCGGTTCATTTGCCTGGAGAGTAAAGAATGAAAAATTTATGCAGAATGTAAATTTCATTAATGACCTCAAATTCAGGGTAGGTTTTGGAACAGTAGGTAATAACCGCATTGATGATTACCTGTATCTTACCACTTTTAAAAATGATGGTAATTATTATTATGGTATTAATGGAAATCCGGTAATAGCTTACTATTCAGCCGGTCTTGTGAATGAAAAATTGCAGTGGGAATCCACACTTAACAGAAATTATGGAATGGATATAACCTTGTTAAATAATCGTGTAGATCTTAGTATTGATTATTATGATAACAGTTCTAATCATTTATTATTAAATGTACCTATTGCTTCTACTTATGGCTATTCTTCCCAATTGCAAAACGTAGGTAAATCATCCAATTCAGGAGTGGAGATTCAATTAAACACCGTCATTGTAAGAAAAAATGATTTTAGATGGAATGCTAATTTCAACATTTCATTCAATAAAAATAAGATCGTTGCCTTGGGTCAAAATCAGCAATATTTTTATCCGGATGCCAGTTGGGGCGTTTCCGGCCAACCAACAGATTACATAGAAAAAATAGGTTCACCTGTTGGTTCAATGTATGGATTGGTAAATGATGGTTTTTATAAAGTAAGCGATTTTGATTATAATACTTCTACAGGTGAGTACACTTTAAAAGCAGGTGTTGTTTCAGATGCAGGCATAATAGGGCCTGTACAGCCGGGCTCTGTAAGATTCAAAGACCTGAATGGCGATGGAGTTATTGACCTAAATAATGACAGGAAGATAATCGGAAATCCTACACCCAAATTTACAGGAGGGTTATTCCAACAGGTTGCCTACAAAAATTGGGATATGAGTGTATTTGTAAACTTCTCTTATGGCAATGACGTTTATAATGCTAATAAAATTGAATTCACAAATGGTTACACTCCTAATGCCAACCTTCTTGCGATAATGCAAAACCGCTGGAAAGTAGTAACGCCAATAGGAGAAACTGCACAATGGGTAAATGGAAATAAAGTGTACGGTATTGCTCCTGATCAGCTAACTGCCTTGAATGCAAATGCAAATATCTGGCAACCTCTTAAAAGTGCAGGAGCATTTTATCCAAGTTCATGGGCAATGGAAGACGGTTCATTTTTGCGCATAAATAATATTACAGTAGGGTACAGTTTTCCGGAGAAAAGTATCATTGGCTTAAAAATGACTAAGCTTCGATTCTATGTTACCGCTAACAATCTTGCTGTAATTACTAATTACTCAGGGTATGATCCTGAGGTGAGTGTAAGAAACAGCCCTTTGACACCAGGCCTTGATTATTCAGCCTATCCAAAAAGCAGGAGCTTTATTTTTGGAGTAAATGCATCATTTTAAATAAAATAAAACTATTGATATGAAGACAAAATATTTTAATAAGCTTACGATACTTACAACTGTACTTGTGATGTTGATATTGGGCAGTTGCAAAAAATATCTCGATCAGCAACCAATCACTGATGTGGGGCCTGGTGTGGTTTTTAAAGATGTTCCCAGTGCCTTACAGGCATTGGCAGGAGTCTATAGCAGGCTTATTGGTGACCAGGGTTTTGGTATTCGCCTCAGTTTATATTATACTGTTGATAATGATGAAACACAGGGGCCAACCGGTAATGGAGATAATGACAGACGTGACATCGCACGATATACAGCAACTTCAGGGAATTCGCAATTAACTAAACCATTCAATCAATTATTCCAGGGAATTGAGTTTGCCAATATTTGTATTGATAATATTCCGAAAATGGACATGTATTCAAATGGTTCTGATCAGCAAAAAAAGCAATTGCAAAGAATGTATGGAGAAGCCTTAACCTTAAGAGCGCAATTTTATTATGAAGCAATTGTGAACTGGGGCGATCTTCCTACTCACTTCAAACCCGCATACGCACTTGCTTCAGAAAATCCATTTCCTTTAAGAAGTAACAGGGATAGCTTGTATGATCATATACTCGCGGATTTAAAAACTGCTGAAGATCTCGTTCCCTGGCGTAATGATCTGGCTTCTATAGGAGATCAGCCCGATGAAAGAATTACCAAAGGAACGGTAAAAGGATTAAGGGCAAGAATTGCCTTATTCCGTGGAGGGTATTCTTTGCGCAGCGATGGAACAATGAAAAGAAGCTCCGATTATTTAACTTTTTACCAGATCGCAAGAGATGAATGTAATGACATTATCAGTTCGGGCCAGCATTCTTTAAATCCAAGCTATTTGGCTTTATGGAAAGATGAGGTTTGTGCTCATGCCAGCGCTGATCCCAATGGGGAATTAATGTTCCAGGCAAGTGCTATTGGTGCAAAAGGAGGAGAAGATTCAAAACTCGGGTATTACAATGGGCCAACAGTAAATAACAAAGGAAATAAAAGTATCAATATCTTACCCACCTATTTTTATCTTTTCGATTCTACAGATTTAAGAAGAGATGTTACCTGCGCCGCTTACTCAGTTGGGGCAGATGGAATTACAAAATCAGGAACTGCTATCACTGCGATTGTAGATGGTAAATACAGAAGGAACTGGATTTCAAATCCTGTAATTTCTCCTACAAATTCAGTTCAATATTTTGGATTAAAATGGCAAATCCTGCGCTACTCGGATGTTTTATTAATGTTTGCAGAAGCTGAAAATGAGATAAACGGGCCAACACAAGCAGCATACGATGCCATAAACCAGGTAAGAAGGAGAGGTCATGGAGTAGCCATCGCTACAGCCGATCCTAATGTTGACCTGCCAGCCGGATTATCAAAATCGGATTTTTTTAAAGCTGTTGTAAGAGAAAGATCCTTAGAATTAGGTGGTGAAGGGGTAAGGAAATATGACCTGGTAAGATGGAATTTATTAGGTGCGGCTTTAAATGATTCAAAAGCGAATTTATTAAACATGTCTACCAATACACCTTTGGTTGATCCTTCTTACATGGCAGGATATCCATCTTATTCGATGACGGCAAATCTTCCAAAATCTATGTATTACATCAACAATACGGTTTCTGATGATAATAATATTGGAGGTATTTGGGCTAATTCGTTGTATAACCCGGAGCCTTCGGCCACACCATCAGGTACAAAAAAAGTCGTTTGGGAGAGTGCTGCAATAAATACTACTTCACTTGTAAGGTTTGCGACTGGTTTTACGCCAGGGAAATCGGAGTTATTACCGATTCCGCAGCCAGCAAGAGATGCAAACTTTAATTTTTCTCAGAATCCGGGTTATTAAGGGACCCTGGGGCCGATTAAAATCGGCCTCATTTTTTTTATTGTAAGGTATTTACCATGATTTATCACTTAGAGATTTTTTCAATTCTTTATAATAAATGAGAGAATAAGAACTCTTATTTTTTACTACTTTTTTATTCAAAACATGAATTAATTTGAAAAAAATATTTTTAAATATTTCACTTGTTCTCCCGGCAATAATTTTAATGTCTTTTTTATTGTCCCAAAAGAAAGTCAAAATTTGGCTGATTGGTGATTCCACAATGGCTAATAAAGAAGTGAAAGCTTTTCCGGAAACCGGGTGGGGAATGCCTTTCTCCTATTTTTTTGATTCTACAGTCACAGTTGATAACCGTGCTAAGAACGGAAGAAGCACAAGAACATTTATCGAAGAGGGCAGATGGAAATCAGTTGTTGAAAATCTTAACGAAGGAGATTATGTAATGATACAGTTTGGGCATAACGATGAAGTGCCTACGAAGAAAAGTTATACACCTGAAGATCAGTTTAAAGCTAATCTTGCAAAATTTATAACCGAAGCAAGAAATAAAAAAGCAATTCCTGTTTTAATTACTCCTGTTGCACGTCGGAAATTTGATTTGACGGGTAAGATTGAAGAAACCCATGCTATATACACACAACTTGTAAAAGATGTTGCTAAAGAATATGATGTTCCGTTAATTGACCTAGATGAAAAAAGCCAGGAATTGTTTCAGCAATTTGGACCCGAAAATTCAAAATGGTTATTTAATTATACATCCCCAGGCGAGCATCCCAATTATCCGGCAGGGCATAAAGATGATACGCACTTTAATGAACTGGGTGCCCGTAAAATTGCAGAAATTGTATTAGCTCAAATAAAAAATTTGCTTCCCGTATTGGCAGAACATATTCGTCCTCCATTTTCAACAAAAAAATAAAAAAGACGATTTTAATTTTTATGAAATGGATAATATTGATTTTAATATTCCATAAACAAAAAGGTTAATTAATGAATCAAAAATATAAAAACTATTCTTCGTTAAACTGCGCTGGGTTTAATTGCAAGCAAAGCATTAGTGCAATAATTGCTTAAAAAATCTTTTATGAAATATCACAATTTATTTAAGGTAAAAAATCGCTGGATCGTTTTACTTTTTGTTGCACTGGCAGGAAGCTATTCTGTCCTGGCACAAAAGAAAAC
>DATCMY010000437.1:0-6207 GCA_036565505.1 Hanamia sp. | reverse complement strand
CGCCATATCCGGACCCGATCTCAATCCGCTATCCATCATTACTTTTATTTTATCACCATACTTATGGGCAATCTTTGAGAGTGGTTTTATAGTTGATTGACCGGCATCTAACTGCCTTCCTCCGTGGTTAGATACGATGATACCATCAATTCCCAACTTAATAGCTTTTTCGGTATCCTCCTCGCTGGTTACTCCTTTCAAAACGATTCTCCCCTTCCACATGTCACGGATGGGGGCTATCTTTTCTTCATTCAGCCTTCCCGAAAAAGTTTTATCCATAAACTCTCCTAACCTTTTTAGATCCAATCCTTTTGGCATATAGGGCTTTAAGATTTCAAAGGCAGGCTGGCCATTAATGAGCGTTTTGATGGCCCAATTTGGTTTCCCCATAATTTGAAGAATATTACGTAGTGACATTTTTGGAGGCATGGCTAAGCCATTTCTAATATCTCTTGGCCGGTACCCAAAAGTAGGCACATCGCAAAGAATAACAAGTACAGGGTATTGCACTGCTTCTGCCCTTTTTATAATTTGATCTCTTATTCTGTTTTCCGTTGGATGATATAATTGAAACCAGGCCTTTCCTTCAGTAATTTCACCAATCCTTTCGATGCTGCTTGTAGTCACAGTACTCAATATGAAAGGGATATTATGTTCAAATGCTGCTTTGGCCAGTATCTCAGGCGATTTGGGCCACATAAGACCCTGCAAACCCACGGGAGCAATGCCAAACGGAGCATCGTATGTATGGCCGAATAATTCAGTACACATATCAGCACCTTTATGTACATTCAGATACTGAGGCTGTAGTTCAACCTCACGTATTTCTGATGTGTTTTTGTTAAGATTTACATCTTCATTGCAGCCACCATCAAGATATTCAAAGGCAAATTTTGGAATCCTTTTTTTCGCCTTTTCCCTAAGATCTTCAATAGATGGATAATGAGGGTCATATTTAAATTTCATTTTGGGATTTCATTTATTTATGAAATTGATTAGATAGTATGATTGTAGTTAATGTAAAGAAAACATAAACCATGATTTCATATATAATCAATTTTCGTTTCTATTTATTTAGTTTTTCTACCCTAATCATTTCTGCTCCTGCCAGCAAGAATGCGCCGATGGCATGCGTATCATTTAACTCTTTGGGTCGATTATAATAGAAGTTTATATTATCGCCGATGTTTGTTCCAATACAAACATCCTGTACTTGTCCGTCAGGAGTAATTTTAGAAGTCAGGCCTTTCCAGCCATCTTTGGCAATGGTCAGATACGTTTTGCTGATCCATCCTTCATTCACTGCTTTTGCAACAGCATACGTAAACATTGCTGTTACAGAACTTTCTAGGTAAGAATCAGGCTTATCCAATATCTGGTGCCAAAGTCCTGAAGTATCCTGGTAACGGGAATAACCAACGATCTGTCTCAATAATAAATTAATAAGTTCCTTTCGTTTTGGATGATTGGCAGGCAGATTATTTAGCAACTCTGTTTGTGCCACAGCAAGCCATCCATTGCTTCGTCCCCAATGTGCCACGCCATTCATTTGTACATCACTGTACCAGCAATGAAAAAATAATCCTGTTGCAGGATCAAACAAATATTTATTAAAATTTTCTACTTGCTTTATTGCATCATCAAAATATTTATTGTCACCAGTCAATTTTCCCATGCGTGCTAAAAAAGGAACGCTCATATACAGATCATCAGCCCAGACTGTGGAATTGCGTGGTTGCGGTCGTGCAAGTGTTCCGTCTTGTAAACGTAATTGCTTGTTGAGAATATAATTGGCTGCACGATCCAAATAAGTACGGTAGTCTTTTTTATTATCAATTGCATATACATCCGATAGTCCGGCAGACATTGCTCCGCAGGCATCTAGATTACCCATGCTGAAAAAGGCACCCCATTCAGGCCTGGAAGCTTTAGCATCATGGAGTTTTTTGAAATAACTAATATTGTTGAAAATAAAATTAAAATTGCGTTGTGAGTATTCTGAATATTTTTTATCATTTAGCACATTGCTTAGCCGCATCATTCCAGTGTTCAATACTCCATTTACATAAGACCATTTGTTATAGCGGCTTTCTGCTTTTACATTAGGTGAAGGGTCTCTGCCATTAGTACTTTCGAATTTTTCACCAGTTACATTATTTATAAATTGAAAGCTGGTATTTTCAATTACACGGTCTGCTACCTTCCTGGTAATCTCTTCAGCATCGGGTTTTGTTTGGGCAAAGAGATTAGCGGATAAAATCAGTAATGACAAAAAAATTATTTTCATGGTTTCTTATTTATTGATTTATAAAATATTAAAAAATTTTAATTTATTGATTTGTACTGTAATCATTCTTTTGATTTTTTTTCCGGCTTTCATTTAACAGTTGCGGCTGCAATCCATTTTTATTCTGTCCTTCCCATTCGCCATCGGACCTGCTTTTAAAGCGGCCATCGAATTATCTCCATGTAAGCCGATGCAATAATTTTTTCCATTTACATAAGGGTTTTGAACTGATACTTTCCTAAAGGTGCAATTCCAAAGTATCTGCGTTACACCTACCCAGCCATGTTCGCTTCCATAGTTACTTCTGTCCTGTATATTGATAACTCCCTCGGTTACAATATTATCATAAAAGCTGTGTTGCGGAACAATATCAACATGGGTATTTTTTGCAGTACAGTTGTAGAATACATTGGGTCCACAGGTTCTTGCGCCAGTTACAAAATCATGTCTTCCTTCAGTGGTATGGTAATTCATAAATAGATTCATCTGCCCGGTGTTATAAAATGAATATCGCCGGCCACCTGTAATAACGGATTTTGCACCAAGACAACTACAATCATTTACTGTTATATTTCTTAAGCCACTTTCAAGGCTTACACAACTGTAACTAAAATAGCGTGAATTAACGTTGCGCGCCAAGCCATTTTCTATCATATTAAATTTCAACGCTTCCCATCCATGATTCTCTGCTGTATCACTGGTATATTCTGATTCACAATATATATTCTCAACACCCACATTTGAAATACGACTGTCAAAATTGTATTTGTAAATTTGAGCAACTCCATACTTTGGTTCCATTGCCATTGCAATTGTGTTATCAATAAATATTTTCTTGCCTTCAATTTTTGTGACCAATCTTTCAAACTGTAAATTATATTCATCCGCATTCCATTGTTTGGTTCCTTTTCTTTCTTCGATCTGATCAATCTTAAGGTCTTTTATCCATTGATCTGCACATGGGCGATATACAATAATTCTATCACCAATTTTATATCTTTTTGAAGATAAAACATTAAATGATTTTGTGCCAACTGGTACATACGCGTCTGTAATTTCAGTTCGTGAATCGGGTACTTCCTGAATTTTTCCTTTTCCTGAAACTGAGACCAGGGTTCTATGTTCAGTACCTGTTGCAACAAGCTTTGTCGTATTTCCTTCGCCCCTCAAAACAATTCCGGTTGCTTCAATTTTTATGGTTCCGGGAATATTATAAGTTCCTTTTTTTAAAAGAACAGTTCCTCTGAAACCCTTTTTATCAGGAGTAATTTTTGAAACTTCATCAATAGCTGATTGAATGATTTCTTCGCTGCTGCCCTTTGCAGATGCTTCAATTGTTTTTACAACTGAAACAACAGGAATTATTTTGTATCCTCCATAATATCCAACATTAGTAAAGTCAGGAAACGTATTTTCTTTTTCATCAGGAATATAATTCAGAACTCGGTTTTTATTGGATTTTACAAATTCAGATTCCAAGTTATTTTCCCGTTTAAATGCCGGCAGGATGATCATACTTAGCATGCATAAATAAATTGAATGGTTACTTTTAATTTCATGGTAATAACAATCGTATAATAAACGGTAATTAATATTTCACCGTAATATTCCTACAAAAAATTTATATTCAATACACAATGCCAGAATAGTTGAATAATTTGCCAATGAAATAAAATCACTACTTAATAATTAGTATTCATTTTGTATCGGCGGTTAAACCGCATATTTACCGATTGCAAATTATTTAATACTGATTGACTGATGAGAAAAAAAATTAACTTCTATATTTTACTTCTTGTACTTCCTTTTTTTTGTTCATTAAATGTGGTTGGTGCTGATACAACAATTGTTCAAAGCCCTGATGGGGCTATATTTTTCAAGCTGTTTCAACAGGCTAACCAACTTAGTTATTCAATAACTTTTAATGGAAAAAATATAATTGAAGCTTCTCCTCTTTTAATGACAGTTGATGGTAAATCTATTACTAAAAATGTTATTGTTAATAAAACCGAACGATACAAAATCAATAACTCATTTCCATGGATGGGTGTTCATTCAACAGCTTTGAACCATTGTAACGGAGCAAAGATTGTAATAAATAGAAATGGGGATGCATTAGAAATAAGAGTGTTTAAAGATGCGGCTGCATTTCGTTTTATTATTCCGGGCAGGGAAAATATAAATCGTATTCCTGATGAAACAACTGTTTTTAATATTCCTTCTAAAAGCACCATATGGTATCATGATCTTTACATGCATTATGAAAGTGTTCATGTAAAAAAGCAAATCGATAATGTTCGGGATGGAGAATGGGTAGCGCCTCCTGCAACATTTAAATTACCACAAGGCGTTTATGCAAGTATTACCGAAGCTGCTTTATTAAACTATGCCGGTATGGCAATGCAGGCAAATGGAAAGAATGGTTTGATAATGCGGCTTGCAAATCATCAGCCTACATCATATCCTTATCGTCTCCGGTATAGTCCTGCTGATACATTAAGAATGCTTCAACCTGTAGCGATAGCAGGTACTATCACAACACCCTGGCGTGTAGTAATTATTGGTAAAGATTTAAACACGTTAGTAAACAGCGATGCTGTTCCTGATCTTAATCTGCAGCCGGACACTAAATTCTTTCCTGATGGGATGAATACAAGTTGGATAAAACCTGGCCGTGCTGTTTGGAAGTATTTGGACGGCGGTGGCGCTGGCACATTAGAGGTCATGAAACATTTTACTGATGGCGCTGCAGCATTGGGATTTGAACATAATATCCTGGAAGGCTTTTGGACAAAATGGACAGATGATGAGTTAAAAGAATTGGTTGATTATTCCAAACAAAAAGGAGTTAGCATCTGGCTTTGGAAACATTCTAAAAGTTTACGCAGTGCCACTGCAAGAGATTCATTTTTCAGGAAGTGTTATAAACTTGGTGTCGCAGGAGCAAAGATTGATTTTTTTGATAGTGAAGCAAAAGAGGTAATTGATCTCTATGAAAATATTTTAAAAGAAGCAGCAAAGTATCATGTGATGTGTGATTTCCATGGAGCCAATAAACCGACAGGTTTGGCAAGAACCTTTCCAAATGAGATGACTAGCGAAGCAGTGAAAGGAATGGAGGCCAGCAAACTTGAAGACAGGGCAACGCATGAAACGATCCTTCCTTTTACCAGGCTATTAGCGGGTCCGGCAGAATATACTGTTGTTCATTTTGGTAACAGGAGAAAAAATACAACGTGGACACACCAGGTTGCGAGTGCTGCTATATTGAGTGCGCCGTTGCTAACCTATGCAGCAAACCCAGACACGCTGTTAGCAAGCCCTGCAGTTGAAATTATTAAAAGCATACCGGCAACCTGGGATGAAACAATCGTATTACCTCCATCTGAAATTGGCGAGATTGCTGTCTACGCAAGAAGAAAAGGCGATACGTGGTTTCTGGCAATAATGAATGGGGTAGGAGAAAGGAAAATAAAAATTCCCTTACATTTTTTAAAAGGAAATTATAAAGCGCTTATTGCAAAAGATGAGGCTGACAATCCAGCAGCAATTGTAATGGAGCATGCAGCTTATTCATCAAAAAATATAATCACTCTTGATCTTGTTTCGGGCGGAGGATATATTGCAAAATTTTCAAAATAAATCTTAGTAAGGAATCTTTAATGAATTGGTGAAAAATCAACTATACAGTAATGATTCAAAAAAAATAATTTTCCAGATGATGAACATAAAATTAAACTTAATCGGAAACCGTCCGCCTTAGTCGGGTTTGCTTTAATTAATAATACTTTTCCTTCAAAAAATTAATAAATATGAAACAAATTAACCTTTTACGCACTGCTTTGAAAAATTTTAATAAAAAAAGAAATATAACTTTCGCTATTATTCTTTTTTCTGCCTTTTTGTTTTCTTCTAATACT
>DATCMY010000436.1:0-3167 GCA_036565505.1 Hanamia sp. | reverse complement strand
TCAGCGTAAAATGCCTGAAATTTACAAAATCTCTGATGTTTTCGTTTTACCATCGCAGGGCCCGGGCGAGACCTGGGGTTTGGCCATAAATGAAGCCATGGCTTCCGGCAAAGTTGTATTGGTAAGTGATCAATGTGGCTGCGCGGTTGATTTAGTGCAAAATGGAATTAACGGTTATGTTTTTGAAAGCAATAACAGGGAAGATTTAATAAAGAAAATGAAACAATTAAGTGCACAAAAAGCTACCTTAAATAAAATGGGGAATCAATCTTTGCAGATTATTCAAAATTGGTCTTTTGAAAAAATTTGTGATGCCATTGAGCAAGCAATATAATTATAATTAAATTTTGAAATCATTATTTCCACCAAATTTTAATTGGGCTATTTTTATCCTGGTGGCGCTTATTCTAAGAGTTACCTACTTAGATTTAAGTACTATTGGTTATATAGCCATCTTACTTTCATTGTATCAGTTTGCTTTATTATTTGATGCAATTGGGCATTTTATTCCTGTGCGATACCTTCTCGGTTCATTTATGTGTGTACAATTTTTTGTTGGCCCGGCCCTGGCTTACAATGGCTTGGATCAATACCAGTATTTTATGTACAAAATGAAAATTCCTGAAATAGAATATTTCAGTTATGCTATTCCGGCTGTATTGGCATTTATTGTGGGTTTGCATCTGTTTGCTGGTAGTTTAAAAGGTGAAACGGTAGATGAAAAACGCATTGAGATTTTCGTTCAGAATAATCCAAAGCTTCCTTATACTTTTATAATTGTTGGATTCCTGGCAAGTATTATATCAGGTTTTTTTTCAACAGAACTCGCCTTTGTCTTTTACCTGCTGGGCAGCTTTAAATTTATTGGGCTTTTTCTGTTGATTTTTGGAAGTAAGCAATTAAAGATACTTCCAATGGTACTGGTAATAGGCTCCATAGTTTCTTCTTCTTTAGGTGAAGGGATGTTTCATGACCTGTTAACCTGGATCATATTTACCGGAGCCATATTTGCCATAAAATATAAGATAAGTTTTAAGATAAAATTAATTGGAGCATCAGCATTTATATTTATAGTGCTTACTATTCAATTGCTGAAAGGAAGTTATCGTACCGTTATAGGGAAAGAGGGTGAAGAAGGTGGCGTAGAAACATTTGCGAATTTGTATGAGCAACAAAATAAAGATAATAGTTTATTCAACTTTAAATCATTAGCCCAATCAAATGTAAGGATCAACCAGGGTTTTATCATCACCAATATTATGACGACTGTTCCTGAGGTAGAACCTTTTTCAAATGGAGAGGAGATGTATAAAGTGGTGGAAGCGGCTATCTTGCCCAGGATATTAGCGCCCAATAAATTAAAAGCAGGTGACCGTGAAATTTTCTTCAAATATTCACACATCACGCTGAGACAGGGAACATCCATGGGCTTAAGTTCATTGGGAGATGCCTATATAAATTTCGGGGTAGGCGGGGGCGTTGTCTTTATGTTTTTCCTGGGGTTATTGTATGGGGGTGTATTAAATGCATTTCAAAAAAACAGTAAGGATTACCCGGTTCTGATATTATTTACAGCATTGGTTTTTTACTATCCGATTCGCCCCGATTGTGAATTACAAACCATTTTGGGCCACCTGGTTAAATCTGTTTTTTTAATTTTTGTCATGATTTCTGTATGGAAATATACTTTTTATGTTCCTCGCAAATTGGCTTTAAAATGAATATTGTCATTGCGTGGAGCGGCTGATACCGCATTTGAGCCATTGCAGTACCGGGGTTAGTGTCATTGTAAGCAACCTGTAAAATCATCCGGCTTCCATAATCCCATTGGCGACGAAGCAATCTCGTCATTATGTAGCGTATCAAAGTCGGGAGAATAATACACCTCCAATTGTTGATCAGGCTCAACGAAAATGGTTCTTGTAAATTTCGGTATTTAAACATTGATCTCGTAATGGCGTACCGAAAGAGTCTCAAACCAAACGCTATGATTCGGGGCAAAAACTTCTTCTGTATTTCATCCGTACAAATTCGTGAAATCCGTAGCAAAAAAACGTAAATTTACAATAGCGAAAACGGACAAAAATCTGATTAATGATAATGAATGAAAAAAATAAAATAAAGAAATTAATCAATGATTATGCTCATTTATTTTGGTATACACCAATAAAAGAAAAAGAAAATATTGATGAAGATCAATTGGTTGAAACTATTCTTAATTATGGAGATGAAAAGGCTGTTAAACGGCTGATGGACATTATGGGCACAAATAGGGTAGCTGCCATTTTTAAAAGGCATATCAATACAAGTAGCCGCAGAAAAAATAATTATCATGAATTGGTAACCAATTATTTTCAATTATATTTCAATAGGCATGCATCATAATATTCTATCGGATAAGCAATCGCAATTGTTGCCTTTTCTTAGAAAATTTAAAAAAAATTATTACCTGGCCGGAGGCACTGCTATAGCCTTGCATATTGGGCACAGGCATTCCATAGATTTCGACTTATTTACAAACTCAACTATAAATAAAAAAAAGATCAGCAGTGAGATAATCAAACTAAATACCTCGTCTCAGCCACTTTTTTTTGATATTGATCAGCAACATTATATTATCAATGAGGTAAAATGTACTTTTTTACATTACCCTTACCCGGTAGAACATACCGGGCTGTTTCAGGATGTGATTACTGTGCCTGGTTTACTGGATCTGGCAGCAATGAAGGCCTTTGCTTTAAGCAGAAGATCAAAATGGAAGGATTATGTAGATCTATATTTTATTTTTAAAGAACATTACAATCTTCAACAGGTTATGGAAAAGGCAAAACAATATTTTCCGGATCAAATAACTGAAAAATTATTGCGGAATCAATTGGCTTTTCATAAAGATATAGACTACAAAGAAAAGGTTGATTATGTGACAGCCAATCCGCCATCTGATAAGGAAATTAAAGATTTTTTAATTGAAATTGCCACAAGGCCATTTTAATAAGGATAAAAGTTCGCCAACTCACCAAAAGATTGTCAAATCTTAACCTATTTCTTTTTCTTGCCCCCTTTGCGCCTTAGCATCTTTGTGGCAAATAAAGAATGACTAAAATCTTCATCACCATACCCTGGTTCCTTCCCGCTTATAGAGCAGGAGGCCCCGTGCAATCCATAGC
>DATCMY010000435.1:0-4885 GCA_036565505.1 Hanamia sp. | reverse complement strand
TTTGAGATTGATATGCTCTAGCATTCGTGCAAGAGTATCAGCATGTGGAATTGAATCAAGTTCAGGAAATAATTTTCGCAAATTATGATTAACGGTAGCGCCAGTTAACTCTCTATTCATTTCTCGGCGTGAACTTAAACGAAAGACAAATGCTAATAAACCAAAAATCATAAGCACAACTAGTTTATGCTTAACACTTTTAGTTCGCCTGTAATCATCAATGCGAGAAAATTTCCTGATCAGCGTGGGAAGAATGGCGCGCCAGACTTTAATCTGTTCTGCCATAATATCTTCATGCGCTTGCTGTTCTTCATATGTAAGCGTCTTCCCAACCTTTCAATTACCCACATTTTTTGATATAAAATCAATCCCTTAATAATTTTAAGATGCCAATGGAATGGTTACTCAAATAAGAACATCAAATTCTAATAACGTATTATTACCAAAAAATAAAAATGAAGATAAAAAATGGATTGATAAAGAACTGGCTGGCTGCAAATTTAAAGATGAACGACTTGGAAAAAGATTTAAAAGTTTATTTAGTCAGATGTCAGGCAGCATTGGTGAAACTATTCCGTTTGCCTGCCAAGATTGGGCTAATACTAAAGCAGCCTACCGATTTTTTTCTAATGAGAAAGTAAATGAACACGAAATTTTAAAAGGGCACTTTCAATCTACGCGAAATCGCTTTGCCAATTCTGCTGGGCCAATACTTATATTACAAGATACTACAGATTTCTCATACAAAAGAGAGCGCCCTCATTTGATTGGGTCAGTACACCAATTACCTCAGCAAGTTAAAGTTAACATGGGCAAAGTAAAAGGGATTACTACGTGTGGCATATTGATGCATTCTAGTCTTGCAGTAACAACGCAAGGGCTGCCTCTTGGGCTGGCGGCAATTAAATTTTGGACGCGAAAAAAATTTAAAGGAACTAATGCACTCAAGAAACACATTAATCCTACAAGGATGCCGATTGAAAAGAAAGAAAGTTATCGTTGGTTAGAAAATTTAAAACAATCAACAGAGCTATTAAATGAACCTAGTCGGTGTGTTCACATAGGTGATCGCGAGAGCGATATTTACGAACTTTTCTGTACAGCCAAGGAGGTCGGTACTCATTTTCTTGTAAGAACATGTGTAGATCGCTTAGCTGGAGATGGTGAACATACAATTTCAAATGAAATGGATATAGTGCCAGTTAAAGGGTTGCATCGTATAAAAGTACAAGATAAAAAAGGAAAAGTTTCAGAAGCTAAACTTGAAATTAAATATCGTCGCATACATGTTTTACCTCCTATAGGAAAGCAAAAACAATACCCTGATCTATGGCTAACAGTTATTTATGCTGAGGAGAAGACAAAGCCAAAAAATAGAGAACGAATAGTTTGGAAGCTTATGACTGATTTGCCAATTACATCCCGAAAAGAAGCTATTGAAAAGCTTAATTGGTACGCGATGCGGTGGAAAATTGAGACTTTTCACAAAATTTTAAAATCTGGTTGTAAAGCTGAAGACTCAAAGCTTAGAACAGCAGGACGTCTTGCTAATCTTATCGCTGTCTTCTGTATTTTAAGCTGGAGAATATTTTGGATGACTATGATCAATCGCTGTTCCCCAAGTTCATCAGCAAAATTGGCGTTCACAAATGACGAAATTAGCTTGTTGGATCATTTATTAAAAAATAATAATGACAAAAAATCTAAAAATAAAAAATTATCCGATTACATCACTAAGATTGCTAAACTTGGAGGTTATCTTGCGCGCGCTTCAGATCCACCGCCAGGTAATATAGTGATGTGGCGAGGTCTATCCAGACTAACAGATATTGAATTAGGATTTAATTTGGCGATAAAAAATGTGGGTAATTGAAAGCTTCCCAACTACATCTTTTTTTAAAAAATAGTTTCCTGCATGCTATGCCCTGATTATTAGGAGCATTATCATGAATACAACCACCCGTGTTAAAAGTAACGAAGAATGGAAAGCACTTATAGACGAACATGAAAAAAGTGGTTTAACTCAAATAAAATTTTGTGCCCAAAAAAATATTAGCCCAGGTAAATTCGGATATTACCGTAGTTTACTTTTAATAAAAGATAAGCCAGAAATAAAAGCTCAAAGTCTTTTTACTCCCATCCAAATAAAAAAACCTGATGCCATTTTAGCAGATATACGTTTAATATTACCAAATGGGTTTGAATGTTATTTACCGAGCAATATAGCCCCTGCGCAAATTAAACAACTGATAGGAGTATTGCTGTCATGTTGATCCCAGGAGATGTTAAGCTATTTCTTTATGTGCCACCGACTGATATGAGAAAATCTATCGACACTTTATGTGTTTTGGTTTCTGAAACATTAAAAATGACCCCAACAGATGGGCATTTATTTTTATTCCGCAATCGGGGTGGTAATAAACTAAAAGCTCTTTATTACGAAGCGAATTGTTTTACGCTTTGGTATCGCCGTTTAGAGAAAGGTAAATTTATATTCCCAAAGGATGCGGAGGGTCATATTGAAATGAATAAACGACATTTTGAATGGCTATTAGCAAGTGATAAATATTCTCGCTCTGATACGATGAATCCACTTAATTATTCGCATTATAATTAATAAGAACTCGTAAAATCTAGCGATTCTGGTATGATTCGCGCATGAATATTGATATTGAAAATCTACCAGAATCGACCGAGTTATTACACAAGATGATTGTGGATTTGCATGTATCTTTACACTTTGAAAAAGATAAATATGAGCGCCTGCTTGAAGAATTACGACTAAGTCGTCAACAACGGTTTGCGCCCTCTTCAGAAAAAAATATTAATCAAACAGATTTATTTGATGAAGCTGGCATTGAGACTCCTGAAGAAATAGTTGAGCAAACAAAAAATGAAACAGAAGTAACAGCTCATATCAGGAAAAAACATCCTACTCGTAAAGCTTTACCAAAAGAATTACCACGCGAAATTATTCTACATGATATCTCTGATGCTGAAAAAATATGTGAATGCGGATGTCAGTTAACCCGCATAGGGGAAACTGTCAGTGAGCAATTAAAATATATACCATCCAGCCTTTCTGTAGTGCAACATCTTCGTCCTAAGTATGCGTGCAAATCTTGCCAAGGAAATGTAAGAATTGCGCCTATGCCCGTGTTATTTTTACCAAAATGTATTGCAACACCTGAACTGGTTTCCCATACCATTATTGCAAAATACTGTGATCATTTGCCTCTTTATCGACAGGAATCAATCTGGCGCCGCTTAGATGTTGACATGCCACGAAGTAGCTTATGTGGATGGGTGATGAAAACCGCAGACCTTTGTGAGCCTCTGATAAAGTTATTACGTTTGACTATTATAAATTATGATTATGCGCAGGCTGATGAAACAACGGTGCAGGTTCTAAATGAAGTTGGACGAAGTAATACCGCTAAATCTTATATGTGGGTATATAAAGGCGGTGAAAAACAAAAGCAAAGTATTATATATGATTATCAACAAACACGTGGTGGTTATCATGCCGAGACCTTTCTAGAGGGATTTAAAGGGTATCTACAGACCGATGCGTATGCTGGGTATAACTGGACTGACAGGAATGACAAAATCATCTCTGTGGGTTGTATGGCTCACGCTAGAAGACCATTTGCTGAGTTAGCAAAGCTATCCAAGAAAACAGGTCTCGCGGTTGAAGCAATAAAATATTTTCAAAAGTTATATGCTATTGAAAAATATGCTAGTGAAAATAACCTTATGCCAGAAGAACGCTTCGCATTGCGAAATGAAAAATCAAAAATTATTTTAGGCGAACTAAAAAACTGGCTGGAAATAAATCTCACAAAAGTTCCTAAGAAGCACAAGATTGGCCTTGCTATACAATATGCATTGCGACATTGGATTGAGCTTACTAATTATCTTCAAGATGGTCGGATTGAGATAGACAATAACAGATGTGAGAATGCTATCCGACCTTTTGCCCTGGGAAGAAAAAATTGGATATTTGCAGGTAATCCACGTGGTGCAAAAGCTGGTGCTATTCTTTATTCACTTATTGAAACATGCAAAGCAAATAACATAGAGCCTTATAAATATTTTTGCACGATGTTACATCAAATTCGTCATTGCAAAACTGATGATGATTATCAAAAACTACTACCACAATTTATAATAATTTAAATAAATTATTTGGTAGTGTAGATGACGGAATGTTTACTCCGCAGTTTATTAAACTTTAGTTATCAGCGTGTTTAGTGAATGCTTACGTTGTAAATGTGTTTTTATAAAATTTTTTAGATTTAAGTTATAGCATTAAGGAAGAATATGACGCCTGAAAATATTAGTGTCAGCACTGAAAATGAAATTAAATTTATCGAAAATTCTTTAAATATATTTAATGAAAAAAACGGACCTTTCCCGACAGGCGAGATGCCCAAACCGTTAAATTTTGTCATGAAAGACAGTGAAGATAAGATAATTGCTGGCATCAATGCAATCTTTTATCGGTTTATTGCTTATGTGGATGTTTTATGGGTGGATGACTTCTATAGAGGGAAAGGACTAGGCAAAACTCTATATCAAAAAGTTGAAAAAGAAGCACAAAAATTAGGAGCAAAGTTAATTCATCTTGAAACACTTGAATTTCAAGCTAAGGATTTCTATATCAAGCTTGGATTCGAAGTATATGGAATTTTAGAAAATTTTCCGCCCGGACATACAAAATATTCTTTAAAGAAAAATCTTTGATCCCCGTTCGTGCGTCCATGTCCGTGTTCTACAGTGATGCAAATCACCGACTTTCAATTACCCACATTTTTTATCGCCAAATTAAATCCTAATTCAATATCTGTTAGTCTGGATAGACCTCGCCACATCACTATATTAC
>DATCMY010000434.1:0-4128 GCA_036565505.1 Hanamia sp. | reverse complement strand
GGATGAGATCGCCTTTTTTTGTATGGATCTGGAGGCTTTTCATCGCTATGATCTCAGCGAAATTTTCTATCAAAAATACATGGAGCATTTTGGGATAAAGGAGACAAGGGCAAACAGGCAGCTGTTTAATTATTACAAAAGTTACCGGGCAAATGTTAGGGCAAAGGTCAATGCATTAAATGCCCTTCAAGCTGTAGATGATGAACAGCACTTAAAAAGTAAAGATGAGGCGGAAAAGTATTTAAAATTACTAAAAAGCTACCTCCCGGAAATCTAAATCCCGGCTTATAATTAATAAAATAGGAAAGCTTACTTCAATTTGGTCTTTAATAAAAAGGACAGGGTCAACGCTACAATCAGGCCGAATAATAATGCCCCGAGGGCCAATTCAGTAAATTCGCTTATCGTTCCTTTTGCTATGGCATATCTATAGAGGGTGGCAAATATTACGGCTAAGGTCCCGCCGGTAATCAGGATCTTTAAACTGGTAGTAAATGCCTCCGAAAATGTAATTTCCCCGCCTTTTTCATGTTGTTTATACAGCCTGAGCCCGAAATACAAACCAATGATGGGTATCAGCATGGCAATACCTAACAGGATGCCCATATCTTTGAAGGGCTTTCCGGAAGTAACAATGGTCAGTACATCATCAAAAAAAGCTGCATTGCCGATCAGGTACAAAACCCAAAGCCAGACACCGCTTAAAACACCGATGATCGATCCGGCTATCAGCACATTTTTCATAGATAAAATTTAAATATGTTTATTTTTAAAGGTACAGTATTTCTATGTTAAACCATCTTTATTAAAAAGCCGTATCAGGGAGATTTTTGAGCATTTATTGTTTTTTTTAGAGAAAATCGCGCCCATTTTGAAATGATTGGAAAACATCCATAAAGCTGATGCTTACCACCCGA
The DNA here is from genome assembly GCA_036565505.1 of Hanamia sp. Taxonomy (GTDB): domain Bacteria; phylum Bacteroidota; class Bacteroidia; order Chitinophagales; family Chitinophagaceae; genus Ginsengibacter. The sequence continues at coordinate 3,211 of DATCMY010000434.1, read as the reverse complement.
GAAAGGAATTCTAATCGAAAACATGATACTTTATTGATATTTTTATATGATTTAAAAAATCATAGATAATATTGAATTTAAAAAGCAAATCCAAATTCCCTGTTCTAATTCGTGGTGATTTTGCTTATGATGTCTTCCTGTAATTTAAAATAGCCCAGCCATTTAATATGACCGCAAAGATCACGATATACAACAATTCCAATTTAACATCTGCAAAACCGCTGCCTTTCAGAACGATCATCCTGACCACTTTAATGAAATGGGTAACCGGTGTTCAATGCCTTTTGCGAATTTATTTATACCAGCCACTTGAAGTTTTCCTTTTTAGCTCTATATTTGCAATCCTAAATAAACGGGGGATTAGCTCAGCTGGCTAGAGCGCTTCCATGGCATGGAAGAGGTCAACGGTTCGACTCCGTTATTCTCCACCACTGATAATCAAGGCTTTGCAAATCTGTAAAGCCTTTTTTGTTTACGCATGGCCTATATAATTCCAATAATAAACTCCAATGAAAAAGGATAATTCAACTCCGGAAGAATTTAATATGAATGTTCAGTTAAGGCCGGAAAATGCCGGTTTGATGGAAACTTTAACCATTGTGCCGATGACCGCAACCAATCCAACAGGTGCTAAGAAGAATGCAATGAATTTACGTGAATTTAAGATCATGGGAACTATCTTTAGCGTGCCGCCATTGTGGAACAGTAATGTTGTGTCGGGAAAGCTATCGGGAGGAAGTTCGCTTTTACAAATTGAAGAAAGCGAATACCAATCTTTTGAAATTACCAGAAGCATCGATCAGGCTAGCACATTTACGGTACATCTTAACGAACATAAACAGCTTTCCGCTATATCCTGCACTTTAAAAGCGACCAATTGGGATTTGGCCCTGAAAGCTTTTCATAATTTCGTAAATCCTTATCTTAGTTTATTATCCTGGAAGTACCATGTTCCGCTAACCATATCTAATATTAATGGGATTGATATAGAAAATGAATGTAGTCATGCAAACTTCATCCAGCCGATACCCATCCGTACTATCAAAATAATGGGAGAAAAGCCTGAAAATTTTGATGACAGAATTGCTGCGCTTTTTTCATTCCATAGAGAATTAGTTAACTCAACCAGCGGTCCATACAGGTTGCTTTGTGTTTATAAATGCCTGACCATAATCAAATCGATTAAAAGGCATATCCATGATTTGGCAAAAAAAGCAAATCTTGACTTGAAGGATTATAAAACCCAAACCGAGATCAAAATTGAAAGCAATGAAACAAGTTTAAATGTTTGGCCCGACGCAATTGGGTGGACACTTGGCCGCCTGGTTAACGACAAAGTTAGACCTATCAGAAATAAAATAGCCCATGAACTCGATGAAGGAGATAGCTTCGCCAATCCTGATTTGGGGATTTTAAAAGAAGAAGTCCGAGCTTATGCTGATGGGTTAGTGCCTTTGATGCGGATGGAATATGAGAAAGTAATCACCTATTATAACCAGGTATTTTTCCCAGCTTTACAATAATTCTCAGCTTGCATTAAATGGGTTGGCATCTTTAAACTGTTTCCAGATTTGTTCATAAATCGGGCTACCCATATTTGTAGCCGGATCAACGAATAGCATGACTGGGCGGTTCATTCCTTTTGCCCCACGAATATTATGATAGTAATGGGAGTCAGCTGAAATATCCTTGTACAATGAATCTAAGATCGCCTCAATAAAAATGGCAGAGGTCTTGATTAAGCAGGAGGCTAAAAAGGGCAAGGTAAACGAATCATTTTCGTCATGATCCTTATAGATGAATTTAAAATCTTTCATTTCCACTCCAGTCATTAATATTTTTACATTGAAAGTTCCCTTAGCCAGATTGTGATCAATTGAAAAAGGATGTTTTTCCCTGTGATTATGAATGAGCGTGGAGCGATAGTTATATAATTTTCCAACAAAATCACGGTCCATTTGATCAACTACCGGCCCGGTATCAGATTTTCCGAGGTCGGAATTTTTGTTGCGGACGGCTTTGGCAAGTTTTGTCCAGTAGAACGTTTCCGATTTTTGGGTTTTACAGATGTAACAAATAATATGGCTTATATAATCAAAAACAGATACCAGATTGAATACCACGCTATCAAACACAGCAGAAATTTTTGGCTCTACTACTGTCATATACGGGTTTGAACCGGCGAGGAATTGTATATTATTTCTGCCATATTCCTTATCCCTCAAAAATTGCTCTGCCTGTCCAACCTCTATTAACAATAGTCTGTACATATGCTCGGCTGATATTAACCTGTAGGCGATATTATCCTTTAAACGGAAGATATTTTCTTTTGAATTTTTATCCGAGGAATACTCGTCATACATAATACTTATCGCGCGCATACCTAATTCCAGCCATTGCATTATTTTGATTACTTGTTCATAATCCTTCTGTCTATCTACTATACCTATGAGATTTTTTTTCAATTGTAATGGTTTAAAATGAATGGCTTACCAAAGCTACATTAATACACAAATAACAATTACTTTTTAAGGTATTTTTGTATTATGAATGAACCAGTTAGACAGCATTTGGTACCAAGGTGTTACCTAAAACATTTTTCGCTAAACCGAAAAAAGGAATGGTTCATTGATGCCTATGATGTGGAAGCTCAACCGCCGTCCGTTTTTAATGTAAACATTAAAAATATCTGTGTTAACAGTGACTTTTATACTTTTAAAAATTTGCCAAATGAGCATAAGCGTTTTTTGGAAAGATATTACAGCAATACCGTAGAAGCCGACTACACACAAATTTACGACACCTTAATCTCAGGCAAAGCTATAAGCGACAATCTTAGATTTAAAATCATATCATTTGTAATCTGTCAGTATTTAAGAACATCTAAACTGACTAAAGCATTTAATAATGGGTGGGCGCAAATGCTGACCAATGGCTATAATCTAATGCAATACCATAATAGTCCGGAAAAAAAGATATTCTTCGATGGTGGTGGGCATGTTGATTTTACAGATAAGTCATTAGACGAAGTTGTAACATCGGCTAATCAGGAAAACAGGGAATATATTAATAATGCGAATCAAGGGTCAAAACATGTTAGTAACTTTAATAGATAATTATCTGATTATGAGTATTTTATCTATTGATATATTTGGTTAAAACCTTGAAAATCAGTATCTTAAAGAAGATTTCCAGATCAAACTTTAAGAAT
>DATCMY010000433.1:0-7434 GCA_036565505.1 Hanamia sp. | reverse complement strand
AAACAACCCTAAAGGTGAATTCAGGGGCCAAATTCTTTCTGTGCACGTTCATAATCTTCAGGAATTCCAATGTCAATAAAATATTCATCCTGGACTAATCCATATAGCTTTGGCTTTTTACTAGAGGGTAAAACAACATTTTTTTCGAGAAAATATTCTTCGAATGAAAATTTCTTTGGTAAATGGTTTTTCAAAAATTTATGAATATTTAAAGCATAAATACCTCCGTTAATTAATCCTGATTGGTAAAATTGTTTTTCTTTAAATGATTTTACAGAATGGTCACTATTAATTTCTACAACTCCATATCGGTTAAAATTATTCATTGGTTTTAAACTCAATGTGCAGGTCGCATTTACTTTTTTATGAAACTCACTTAATTTATGACAATCAATTTTGTAAAGTGTATCACCATTACATATAAGTACATCTTCCTGAAAAGTTTTTTTGCAGGCGAGTTTTATGGCGCCCCCGGTACCTAATGGTTCACTCTCTAATGAGATAATATATTTTAATTCAGGAAAATTATTTTTTAAATATTCTTCAATCACTTCATGCATATAACCCACACTGAAAATAAAATTTTCAATTCCGTTTTTTTGCAGAAAATTAATCAGGTAATGCAAAAATGGTTTGCCCGCAACGGGAGCCATGCATTTTGGTTTATCAGTAATTACAGAGCGTAATCGCGTGCCCAATCCACCTGCAAGAATGATGGCTTCTTTAATCATTGGTATCTGCAAAATAAATTTCTTCTACCAGTTGGCAAATGATATGTCCAAGTGTAATATGACTTTCCTGTATCCGGGGGGTATCATCAGAAGGAATATTAATTAAATGATCAGAAAGATTTTTCAATTTTCCTCCGGTGGAACCTGTAAAAGCAATCGTTGTCATTCTTTTTTCTTTGGCAACTTCAAAAGCTTTTACAATGTTTTTACTGTTGCCGGAGGTACTTAATCCTACCAGTACATCTCCCTCATTCCCAATTCCTTTTATTAATCTTGAATAAATAACATCATAGCTGTAATCGTTTGCCACAGCGGTTATATAAGAAGTATTACAATGCAAAGCTTCTGCAGGAAGAGCATCTCTATCGGTATAAAACCTGCCGCTGAATTCTGCTGCAAGATGTTGTGCATCTGATGCGCTTCCGCCATTTCCGCAAAACAAAACTTTTTTTCCATTTTCAAAAGCATTCACTATAACATTCACACAATCCTTTACAGTTTGCAATATTTTTTCGTCACAAAGAATTTGTGTCTTCACATCTATTGATGACTGAATAATGTTTTTAATTTTTTCCATTTTTTATTTTAATTCATCAAAGGTATATCCAATTGTTTAATTGTTTCTATGCGCACCATGTTGTCAATCCATATTTCGTAAAAGTATAATTCTTCACTTCTCCGCCAAATTTTTTTAATTCTTTCACAACCGAATGGCGTGTATTTCCGGGACAATAAAATATCATAAAACCTCCACCACCAGCACCACTTATTTTCCCTCCGGTGGCTCCCGCTTTTTTTGCGGCTTCATATATTTCTTCGATACGGATGTTACTGATGTTGTGCGCCATCCTGCGCTTTTGTTGAAAACCAAAATCTAAAATTGCCCCAAATTCATCTAATCTTCCTTTTAGTAATGCCTCTTTCATCATTCGTGCCTGCTCTTTCAATTGATGCATGGCTTCAATACTTTTTTCATTCTTACTGGTTACATTTTTTACCTGCTCATTAATGATACCGGCACTTTCACGGCTGGTAGCGGTAAAGTAAAGCACAAGGTTATTTTCAAGTTCATGAAGGTATTGCGATTTGATGCGCAAAGGATTTACGATCACTTTATCATCCTCATAAAATTCCATAAAGTTTACACCGCCAAACATGGCAGCGTACTGATCCTGCTTGCCACCAGTAAGTTTCAGGTCTTCTCTTTCTATTTGATAAGCATAATGCGCAATATCATAATCGCCTAATGGAAGCTTGAGCCATTCTACAAATGCGCCTATGATGGCCACCACCAAAGTGGAGGAAGTTCCCAATCCAGAACCTGCCGGAGCATCTACAAATGTTGATAACCGGAAACCTGTAGAAGGTAATTTATAGTCTTTGTAAATTCTATTATAAACACCTTTCAGTAAATCAAGTGTTCCATCTATTGGTAGTTCGTGAGCCCAATCAAATTGTTGTTGTTCATTCCTGTCTAATGCCTGAACGATTATTTTATTTTCTTCTAAAGGTTCTATATTGGCATACGCAAAAAGAGATACAGTTGCGTTTAAAATAGCTCCGCCAAACTGGTCGCTGTATGGGCTTACATCGGTGCCGCCACCAGCCAGGCCTATACGCAAAGGAGCTTTACTACGGTATATCATTAAAATAAATTTCTTTCAAAAAATGGGTTGGGCTCATCACAGCTAATGAGGGAAAAAGAAAAGTAAAATCTTTTACATTCCTGGTAATGAAATAATCCATTTTTGCCTTTGCTGCTAAAAAATATAAAATGCCATCTTCAATATCTTTGAATTTTTCAAGAGGATGATACAAAATATCTTTTGAGAAAGAAATCACATTGATCGATTTACACATTTCCCTGAAAGCAGACAAAGTATCAATTCTTTTTTCTTTTCGAAGGATATAAAAGGTTGTGGTGATCACACTTTCAGAAATATATAAATTAATTATTTCTTTTCCTGCCAAATTAATTATTTCATTGATGGAGTCTAATTCGTACGTCCTCTCCATTAAGAGATCGATAATGATGTTGGTATCTAAAAAAATTTTATAAGCCATATTTTTCCCTCATATGCTCTTCTTTGAACTTTTCAATTTCTTCGTCTGATATTTCAACCGGATGAGTATATTTTCTAATGCGATCTAAGAGAGAAGGCGCAGCATTTTTATTTTTTTTTGGCAAATCATTTTTTGAATACTTTTCCAGATACTCTTCCACAACAGATGAAAGGCTTACCTTTCTTTTTGCACTAGCTTTCTTTGCCCGAGCCACAATTTTATCATCTACATTTAAAGTTAATTTCGTTTTCATGTGTTCTTTTTTATGTTTTCATTTGTCACATGTAATAGCCTAAATGAACATGCTGGTTGGGGAGTAACGTAATTCATGGCTATTTCATAACTAATTTTTTATAAAGTTACGTAAATTATATTGTTACGTACAATTTCATGAGTTTATGCTTAAAATAGCTTTTACCATTATCTTCCAGCTATATTTTTTCTTTTCTTCACGAAGGTGAGATAAAAAAAACTCTTCTCCCAATTCAAAATATTCTGCAATTTTTTCCGCGATGCTTTCTGCATTAGGTTCAGCAATTAATCCTACTTTTTTATCAGGCACTAAAGATGGCAAACCACCTACATTGGTTACAATCATCGGAATTTCAAAATGATAGGCGAGGGGAGTAACACCACTTTGTGTGGCATTGCGATATGGCTGCACTACACAGTCTGCAGAACATAAATAATATTTTACTTCACTGTCAGAAATAAAATGCGTACGCAAAATAAGATTGTCTTTTATAGATGGATCATTTAGCAATTGCTGGTAATTTTTTTCATCTTCATAAAATTCACCGGCTATCAATAGTTTTAAATGTTGGATTTTGGATTTTGAATTAATAATTTTCATCGATTCCAGCAAAATATCCAGGCCTTTGTATTTTCTAATGAATCCGAAAAATAAGATCACTCTATCTTCCTGGCCGATGCCGAGTTTTGTTCTTGCTTCTTTCTTGCTGATTATTTCCCCAAAATTATCATACAAAGGATGTGGTACAAATTGAGCCGGTTTGGTTTTTGCAAATATTTTTAAATCGGCCAGCACTTTTTGGCTCATTGTAATAAAACCATCAATTGGTTTTAAAAAATATTTAGTGAAGACTTTATCCCCCGGGCGTTTTTCATGCGGGAAAATATTATCTGCAATACAAATTACTTTGGTATGGTGATTTCTTTTTACTCTTCTTAAAATAGTTCCAAGGCATGGTCCCATAAAGGGTAACCAATATCTTACAACAATATAATCTGGTTTTAATTTTTTTAATTCATTTCCTATCGCAATCCAATTAAAAGGGTTTACAGAATTTATTTTTACTTTGATTGGAATATTTTCCGGTGCCGGCTCTGATGAATATTGAGTAGTTCCAGGAAATAAAAAAGATGGGTATTGATAAGAAAAAGTATAGATGGTAGTATCAAAACTCTCTTTAATAAATTCTTTTGCCAAACGTTCATCATAAGAGGCAAGCCCTCCGCGCAAGGGATGGGCCGGCCCGATAATCACTATAATATTTGAATGATTTTCTGTCAAAATATTCTTAAATATTTAGGGTCTGAAATTAGCTAATTGGCAGATTAGCCTGGTGGCTAATTAATTTTATCCTCAACCAGGTAATGGTTTCTTTCAGGTCCGTTCCTGGAAATTAATTCTCCCAGAAAACCAGCCAGAAAAAGTTGTGATCCAATGATCATGGTTACCAACGCTATAAAAAATAAAGGTCTTTGAGTCATTCCCGTCTGATCAAAAAAGAATTTACTGATTGTGAGATAAACGAAAACAATTAAGCCAAAGAGAAATGATAAAGTACCCCATAATCCAAAAAAATGCATTGGATTTTTTCTAAACTTTCCTACAAACATGATGGATGCCAAATCGAGAAAACCATTTACAAAACGGTTCCATCCAAATTTGGTTACACCATATTTTCTTGGGCGGTGCTCTACCACTTTTTCACCAAATTTTTTAAAGCCAGACCATTTGGCCAATAAAGGAATATAGCGGTGCATTTCACCATATACTTCTATGCTTTTTACTACTTTATTTTTATAGGCTTTAAGGCCACAATTAAAATCATGCAGGTAAATTCCGCTCGCTTTTCTTGTAGCGGCATTAAATAATTTAGAGGGAAGATTTTTGGTAAGTTTACTATCATATCTTTTTTTCTTCCATCCGCTTACAATGTCGTAACCGTCTGCCAATATCATTTTGCGTAACTCAGGTATTTCATCAGGACTGTCCTGAAGATCTGCATCCATGGTGATGACCACTTCACCTTTGGCTATTTTAAAACCTTCATTAAGCGCGGCGCTTTTTCCATAATTACGTTGAAATTTTATTCCTTTAACGAGTGGATTTATTCCGTGAAGTTTTTGAATCACATTCCATGAATTATCAGTACTGCCATCATCAACCATTATGATCTCATAGGAGTAGTTATTTTCATCCATTACCCGTTTTATCCAGGCCTCAAGTTCGGGCAAAGATTCGTCTTCATTATAAAGAGGGACTATTATCGAAATATCCATTATTGACCGATTTGATTGATATCTCCTGCAAAATTCGATGGTTCTTTTTTGGTAACCGCCGCGCCAATTAATGAAGCTAAAGCTCCAAAAATCAGGTAGCCTATTAATGTTCCTCCAACGAGAAATACCATAAAAAATTTCCTGGTAATTTCTAATCCGGCGGTTATTTGATCTTCCGTTAAATTATTTTTTGCCTGCATGGATTTTCTGGCTTCTACGATCGCTTTTTCTTTAAACTCAGGAAAGAAAAAAGAAAAAATGATAACGTAGATGATCATTATGGCAGTTACTAAAGCGGCAACTTTAAAACCGTGAGCAAAATAATTTCCAAAAGTAGAATTGTGATTGATTTGTTTGCCGTAGGACATAACAGACCAAATAATACCGCCAAGGAAAACAGCATATCCTATCCATTGCAATGGACCATTCACTTGAATATTTAAAAAATAAGTTACCAAAGCAAGAAGGACGAGGATGAGGGCGATCACTATCCCTTTGGTGGTTGTGGTTGTAATGGTTTGTTCCATAATAAATTTTATTTATTCAAAAATAGTTTGTCTTGATTAATAATCCCAATCACTTTGCCTTTTAGTTTTTTTCCGACAAACGCATTGTTTTTACATTTTGAAAAAATGTCTTTTTCTTCGAATAAATATTCTTCACCTGGAATGAAAAAAGTAAGATTAGCCTTTTCTCCTTCCTCGATGGAAGGAATGGGTAAATTGAAAATGGTACGGATATTTTCAGTTTGCATTTTTACAAAAATTTCCGGGGAAACTCCACAAATAACGGCTGCGCCAAAAACACTTTCCAAACCTTCCATACCGTTTTTTGCGTATTCAAATTCACAAACTTTATGATCCCAATCCTGTGGCTGGTGGTGCGATGCAATAAAATCAACCATACCGTTTTTAATTCCTTCGCGCAACGCATCTCTGTCTTTTTTTGTACGTAAAGGAGGATTTACTTTTAAATTAGTATCATAATTGATAAGATCTTCGTCACAAAAATATAAATGATAAGGAGTAACGGAACAACTCACATTTAGATTTTCTTTTTTCGCTCCGGCAATTAATTCTAATGATTTTTTTGTGGAAATTCCTGTGAAATGTATTTTGGAATTGGTATATCTTACCAACTCTATATCCCTTGCTATCATTAACTCTTCTGATAATGCGGGTTTGCCGGGCAATCCCAATTGTGTAGAAATCTCGCCTTCATTGATCAATCCGCCGGCTCCTATATTTTTGTCATCTGGCAATTGAATAATCGTGGCATCTATGGCAAGAATATATTCAAGTGCTTTTTGCAGAATGCCTGAAGATTGCACAGGAAGCAATCCATCAGAAAAAGCAACAGCTCCGGTGTTGTACATATCGTACATTTCGCTTAGTTCTTTTCCTTCTGCATTTTTTGTTACAGTTCCAATAGGAAAAATCTGCACAGGAAGTGATTTGCTTTTTTGAATAAGGTATTCCACCTGGCTTTTATTATAAACTACAGGTTGAGTATTCGGAATCAGCATTACTTCGGTAAAACCCCCTGCTGCGGCTGCATTGGCGCCGGTTTCAAGTGTTTCTTTAAATTCCTGCCCGGGGTCACAAAAGTTGGCAAAACAATCCACCCAGCCACAGGAAATATGTAGGCCATTTATTTCTATTGTAGTATCAGCATCCATTTTTAATTCATTTCCTATTTTAGAAATAATGCCGTTATCAATAAAAATATCCTGAATTTTTCCGTGAAAAGGAGAGGAAGGAGAAAGTAAAGTCGCGTTTTTTATTAAAACCTTCATTAGGTTTATCTGAAAATTTAGTTGCGCTAAGGTAGGAGGAAAATTTTAAATTGGTAAAGAAGAAAATCTATTTTGCCCTGCGGTAAAATTAATTTGAAATAATTATCTCATAATATTTATTGGAAGTAAACTTTCAGGTAAAGAAAATAGTTTCGGATCCCGCCTCATGAAAAACGATTTTGTATGTTTGTAATTAATTACGATTGTGACTTACAAATCAAAAATAATAGGCTAATTAATATTTTGATGTGCTGGAATACCTTCGGTTGAGTTTTGTGAGGCATTATAACAAGAATAGTATAATAAAGAAGGGGC
>DATCMY010000432.1:0-8985 GCA_036565505.1 Hanamia sp. | reverse complement strand
AATTACTATTTTATATTGAATGGAGATAACAGGATCAAGAACAGAACCCTGTGTTCCTGAAAGCCCATCCGCATTATCTAAAAATGCAGGCTGATGAATAGTATTGCCACGACCAATAAATTTACTTCTGTCTGTTTCATAAGAAACAGATTGTATTTCTGTATGATGCACTTTCATTAAATGAAACATGGAGGGATTAAGTTCATTCACAGAACGTGGCCGTCTTGTGCAAATAATTGCATTGCGTTCAGCAATAATTTCTGTTTGAACAAAAAGATTACTGAAAGCAGGATGTGCAACATCAGCATTGTAAGGTGCAAGCACTACTTCCGCATAACTGGTAATTTCAATATATCTTTTTTTTCTTGAACGGTTGGTAATATGTACTCTTCTCAATTCAACATCGTCCTCGGGAGAAACCACAATCTCAGTATGTGTTTCAAGGGAGTAATCACGGCGGCGAAATTCTGCACGTCCCTGTGAAAAAACTGCTTCATAATTATCCCCTTCCTTAAGAGAAGGCTGGTATGCAGATGACCAGAAAAGGTTACTATCCTGCTCTATATCTTTTATAAAACAAAAAGTTCCCCAGTTATCACAGGTGCTGTCTTCACGCCAACGGGTAACCGCAATATCTTTCCACCGGCTGTAACCTCCGCCTGCATTCGTAACCATTACATTGTATCTTCCATTAGATAATAACTGCACTTCTGGCACAGGCGTATCAGGTGTATTAATAACACGGATAGGTATATCAATATTTTCAGCTATTATGCTGCTATCTGATATATGCGTGACGGGAGAATAAAATGTTGATATTCTTGGAATACGTTCCTGCAGCAACAATAGAGCAGACTGAAATTGTACTTCAGCCTCAAAACGTTTTTGCATAGGCTGGTTTAGTAATAAATATGATAATGACAGGAGACTCATGCCCTGGTGATGCACCATAAAAGAACGTATCACAGTATTTGATTGCCCTCTTGGCAAACGGGATGGGGTGTAATCTATAGCTTCATAAAAACCAAATTCTCCTTCAAAACCATTTGATGCTAATTGCTCCAGGTTTTTACAAGCTTCTTCCGGGGTTACCATCAATGCCATAACAGATGAATAAGGAGAAATAACCAAATCCTCTCCCAGGCCACGTTTGAGGCCTAACCCTGGAACTCCGAATGCGCTATACTGATAATTAAGATTAGCATCTACAGCATTATAACCTGATTCGGAAATCCCCCAGGGCACACCACGTTTTTTTGCATATTCTATTTGCTTTTGTACAACCGCTTTAAATGTTTGGCCCAACAAAGTATTTTCATAAGAGGGCATAACAAGCATTGGCATCAGGTATTCAAACATAGAGCCACTCCATGAAAGAAGAATTGGCGTTGCACCTGTATTAATAAGTTGACGTCCTAATGCAAACCAGCTTTCCTGTGGCAGCTTTCCTTGTGCTATAGCTGTAAATGTGGTGAGCCTTGCCTCTGAAGCCAACAGATCATAGAAGCTATTATCCCTTTTCTGTTCATCAACATTGTACCCAATCGCAAGGAGGTGTTGAGACCTGTCATATAAAAAATCGTAATCAATATTTGAAAGTTCTATGCATTGCCGGGCAAGCCCTTCCAATATCAATATTCTTTCTTTTGCCCTGTGTGATCCATTGCTGACATGTTCTGTAAAATTATTTATCCACTCATTCTCTTCTGCTGTATTCTCTTTTGCATATAATGCTTTTATTTGGGATAAAAATTCCATTCCTATTTTAGCCAATTCAGATAAAGTTGGAATCTGCGAAATATTCGTTGCAATATCATTTAATTTTAAAGAAGGTGGCGAAAGCAGTAACCATGGTGCAAGTGTTAATAGATCATTTCGCAGATCATTTATTTGTTGTCCTAATTTTTCTACCCACAAAAAAGATTCATTATTCTGTCCTTCATGTAAGGTAAAATCGGCAGTAATTTGTCCGAATGTTTTGTCAAGATTATTTATGCAAACAAATGTTTCAGGTAAAGTAAAAGGTGGTGAAAGGCGAACGGCTTCCAGTTCTTTTTTAAACTGTTCAATAACAACTCTCTTTTCTTTTTTCTCTAAAATAATTTCTACGGTATCCATCAAGCCATCAAATGCTTTCACTGAAAATATTTTATAATTTACAATTGAAAGAAGCCCTTGCTTCAATACTATCAAATGCCCTGCAAGGTTTCCACTATCTATCGTAGAAATGTATCGTGGTGCTAAGGGAGCAAGAGTAATTGTATCGTACCAATTGTATAAATGACGGTTATATCTCTCCAGTTTATGAAGTGTATGTAAGGTATTGGTTGTTCGTTCAATAAGTTTCTCTGCTGAGAGGTAACCAAAATCATATGCTGTTAAATTTGATAATAGCGTAAGACCGATATTGGTAGGCGATGTACGGTGTGCAATTTTGGGCTCAGGATGTTCCTGGTAATTATCCGGCGGAAGCCAGTTATCCTTTTCAGTAACAAATTTTTCAAAAAAAGCCCACACCTTCCTTGATAATTTTTGGAGAAAAATAGTTTGCTTCTTTGTAATCTCCTGTTGCCGTTTTAAATGTGCAAGACTTATCCACCACTCAATTGCAGGCGCAAGTATCCAAAGCGCCAACACAGGGATTTCAATTAGCAATGCCAGTGAAGAATAATAAACCAGGTAAAACAACAAGCCTGCAGCTAACAAAGGTTCAAACCACATTACCCTGTATGCTGCCAATATATTTTTTGGTATGTTAACAGATGAATTGCCGGAAGGGTTCCATTCAAGAAATTTTTTTCGTGAGATAAATAAACGCCAGTTGGTAAGTGCGATGGCATTAAAATTTATAAATGCATTATAAGGAAGAAATACAACATATAGAATATGCTGAATGAAATTATTAGATGCACCCTTGACAGAATATATTGCATGCTGCATCCATACAATATCCTTTGGCTTTCTGCATATATCCAAAACAAGTGTAATTAATGAAGGCACTGTGATTAAACTTATTACACACAAGCTCCAAAAATGTGGTGAAGAAGAAATTATCCATCCAAATAAAAGAAGTAATAAAAGCGATATAGATACAAAACTGCGCCGAAGGTTATCAAATAACTTCCAAACAGATAAAGGTGATAATGTATTTATTCTAAATTTTTTATCCGGGCTTGGAACAAAAGGAAAAAGCCATCGTGCAATTTGCCAATCGCCTCTTACCCATCGGTGCTGGCGTTGCATATCAGCAATGTAGTTGGATGGATACTCTTCGTATAATTGAACATCACTAATCAATCCGCACCTGGCAAAATTTCCTTCTAACAGATCATGGCTTAAAATACGATTATCAGGAAACCGGTTATGTAAGGTTTGTTCAAATGCATCAATATCATAAATACCTTTTCCTATGAATGAAGCATTCTGGAATAAATCCTGGTACACATCAGAAACAGCATTTGTGTAAGGATCAATTCCTGCTTCATTTCCATGTATCTTTTTGTATACCGAACTGTTAGCACCTGGTAAACTATTTGATATTCTTGGCTGAAGAATAGTGTATCCATCTACTACCCTTTGTTTGCGCTCATCATACAATGCGTTGTTTAAAGGATGGGCAAGCGTACCTATCATTTTACATGCAGCCTCCCTTGGCAATACTGTATCAGTATCAAGAGTGATGATATATTTTATTTCAGGAAAAAATGATTCATCAGCAACTATCAATGAAAAACTTTCTTTGTCTTTGCCTCTTAATAATGCATTGAGCGCCCCAAGCTTTCCACGTTTGCGCTCATAGCCCATCCACTTTTTTTCTTTTGCATTCCATTTACGTGGGCGGTGAAAAAGAAAGAATATGTCATTTGCTATCCTGTCGTATTTTTTGTTTAGCTCAATAATCTTATCTTTTGCAAACTGTAAAAGATGGTCATCTTCAGGAAGGGTTTCTGTAACAGCATCTTTAAAATCTGTAACTAAGGCATAGTGAAGATTGACATCCCTGTTTGCTAAAAAACGAACTTCAAGCGCTTCTAATAAATCATCTGTTTCTTTGGTATCTGTTAGCATTGTAGGCACTGCAACTAAAGTGCGGTATTGCCGTGGAATACCTTTAGAAAAATCCAATCTTGGAAGCAAATGTGGCCGGGCAAATAGTGTAACGAGCCAATTAATCAATGTTAAAGAAAGCTGGCTTGTGCTTATAACACAGAGTACTCCCAACACAATTATTTTCCAGCCAGGAAGTCCATCATGATACGTTTTATGCAGCAGCCACCAGCTTAAAAAAAATGTAATCAATGCAATGCTGCCTGTATATAATAATAAAGAAATTTTATTCAGAGAATTTTTACAAATTTTCCAGGTTGATAAACGGGTTTTTGTAGCTTTCTCCAACGCTGTTAATCCGTTACCTATTAAATAATAACCAACATGAGACGTGCGATGGTTGTTATTATCCCCATTGGCTTTTGCAAAATCAATTGCCATGCCTGCAATTTTCTCTTCTTCAAAATAGCTGTTACGGGCAATTCTTTCTATTACATGGCGATAATTGTCACGTGTATAAAAATCCATTTTTTCATACACACCATTAATATCTTCTCTTAGAATTTTTTCAACCACACTTAATCCTTCAACAAAATCCCGCCAGTCAGTAGTGTTTAAAAAACGAAGCCCCTGAATGCTGTTACTTACAGACAACTGGTCGGCTGCCTGCTTTTGATTTTCCAGATACACAAGTTCAATACTCGTTAACCCATTCTCTGATAAACGCTGTTCAATCCAGCTAAGCGGCAATGCCAATGAAGAACCTTTTCCCTGCAGCCTTCTGGTAAGTTCGGCTACAAAAGAACTTTCCATTGGCGGATTTGACCTTGCCATGTCTGCAATAACCAGCACTAAATTTTTAGGATCTTTTTCAGCAGTTTCCGTCATCTCATCAGCCCAGTTACCGGCAAGATTTTTATTGAAAATATCAACTGCAATCTGCGCAGAAAGTCTTCTTAAATTTTCAAGCAATGCTAAACGAAGCATAATGGGAATGGCCCACAGCTCTCCTAATTTTAAGGTAATTACAGATTGGTACGAATTAATAAAGGCAGATAAACTTTTCATATCAACACGACCATCACTATGCGAAATAATTTCCACTGCAATATCATAAACCCTTGGAAGCCCCTGTGACTGCCCTTTTGATAGCTGTGGTAATTCCCTGCTATATCCTTTTGGTAAATGTCGCTTACCTGTAAATATTTGTTCTTCTATCAGGTAAAAATTATCCAGCAGCCATTCGCCGGCTGGTGCTATGCGTTTTTTTTCTCTGACAGTATCGGTTAATAAGCTATGAACATCCAATAAAAGATCTTCATTTTCTGCGAGGCGTTTTAAAAGTTGTTCAGAAGATTTCCCCTGAATTAGTGTATGGCTTTTAGCCAGCTTTACAGCATATTGCTGCAATTGTTCTGATGAAAATAATTCAGACCGCAGAGGAGATTTTTCGTTTGCATATTTGCGCATTACATTATCGCCGAGCAAAGGGTCAATAATTGATTTTTTTAAAACTGAAATTGCCTGTGGAAGTATTTCAGAAAAAACATCTTTTGTTTTATTTTTTTTATACTTTTTCATCCGGCCTGATATTATTTTTTTTATGCCTTCTCTCAGTTTCTATTTCAGGCGATATATTGTTTCTCTATTATTTCTTTCCGATAAGGGTATTGTTTACGAAGATAGCTATATTAGAGAAGGGTATTTTATTAAACTATTTTATCGTTTTCGGAAGAACATCAGGATTAATTTGAATGGAATCTTTTGTACTTTATGAAGCTATGTGAGGTTTTTAACTTACTTAGTAATGGTGCAAGGGTTTTAAAGGGAATGAAAAAAGACTCTCCAAAAAAATTGTTGTATGATAAGGACTGATCCCCGATATTAAGATGATTAATATCCCTTATTCAAAATGGGAAATAATTAATCATCTCCTTTGCTTTCAGATCGTTTAATGACGATCAACGGGTTCTTTATAATGGTTCTGAAAGATAAATAGAAATTAAAGTTTGGAAAATAATTTAGTACTGAAGGCAAATCCTATTCCATTTTTAAATATGGGATAGTATTAAAATTACATACAATACAATCTAAATGAAAATTTTATCTGTATTAATAATATATTTCCAGTCTTCAGATTCATACATCGCCAATGAATAAATGCATTGCTTTTCTAAGAGTGAAACAGGGATTTATTCTGACTCCTATTGCTGTATCAGGCCTTATTATGTGCAACAAATAGAGGAAGCTTTAATTGTTTCATTAACACATCAGCCATACTTTCTTTAAACCATCTGGATACTCTGCTTCGCCGGTAAGCTCCAAGTACTACTAAGCTATTCAATTTATTTTTTTTCAAATGTTTGGTAATTTCTTCTTCAGGCAACCCTTTTAAAACTGTATAAACAACTTCTGAAAAATGACTTTTCATAAATTCTCTCATTATCCTGTTATCAGGTACATTTAAAATTTGTTTAGGATTTTTTACTGTTATAACTTCTATTGGCAGGTTTTTAAAAGATTCCAAAATATAGCTTAACATCTTTATGGCATATACTGAAGTGGGTTCACCATCGTACAACAAACTAATTTTTTGGATAGGTTTATATTCATTGGGCACCAACAAAACCGGGCATTCAACATCGGTTAACAGATCACGGATAAACCGTGTAGGTAAATCTTCTGCATACTTTGTAAGCGTTTCAGCGCTTTCTATAATAATCATATCTGCATAAATACTTTCATGCAACAGTTCCTGTATAGCTACACTTTTATCATGATGAATTGAATAATTTATACCTGCATCCTCACAGGCAGCTCCAAATTTAATAACCGACATTTTACGTGTCTTCTTATCTTTTTCAGTAAGCCTTTTCATCTTTATATCTGATACTCCTTTCCCTTCATCAACTATATCGTAAAATTTAAAACTGAAGTATGTAAAATCTTCAAGAGAGATACCAATTAAATCCGCCCCCGACTGCTTTGCAATATCAATAGCATAAGATGCTGTAGCTGCTGAAAATTTTAAACCATCAAATACAGCAATGATTTTTCTCATTGGAATAATTATTATTTATGTGCAATAAACACCGGTGTTGTATTCTCCTTAATTATATCAATAATAAAGCTCCTGCTAAATATTTCTGATACCCCTGAACGTCCGAATGAGCCGCTTACCAGCAATGAATCTTTATGTTCGCTTAGCCAATTATTGATTTCATTTTTGTGATCAGAATTTAGTTTAGTGATTGTCAGGTTTTCAAAATGGCGGGCTGCTAACTCTTCAATAAGTACCTGGTCAGGAAGATTATGTTTCTCATCTCCTGCATAAACCAGGATTGTTTTGAGATTACACAATTCAGGAAATAAATTGGCAAATTGCTTAATCGCATAAACGGACGATGCCGATCCATCATACGCCAAAATAATATTAGAAGGGAAATTAAATTTTTCCGGAACTATTATAACAGGGCATTCTGTAGTGTGTAATGCATCTTTCAGATACTCATTAGAGCCATTAACTATTCCATTTGTATAAAATGTTTCGCTTCCAATAACCATCAGATCTGCAAAACGGGTCTCTTTTGTTAATTGCGGTATGGAGGAGTCTAACAGGTCTTTATGTACACGGTATTCTATAAAATTTCTCTGACATGCCTGAGCAAATTGTTCAACATTAGTGTCAACTTTTTCCTCTTCAAAATCTTCAATTCCTGGTATGTAAGCCGGTGCTGCAAATGCTGTAGGAAAGAAAAAGAACCGGGCATAATCTACTTCAGGTAAAAAAATTCCCGTAAGTAAAACGGGCTTCATTTCATGAAGGCTGTTGACAAATGAAAATGCGCCTTTTGAAAAATGGCTTCCGTCAAATGGAATAACTATCTTTTTCATGACTGTAATTTTTGTATTATATATAAAATTATACTCTAAAAAAAAAGAGAATATGATTTGTGACATCTATTCAACTGATCTTTATCAGTTTGTTTTTAATTAATTTGAAAATTTCTATCCAGAAAGTACTTACCAAAGCTACGGCTATACAGATCATCAAATAAGAAAAAGGTAATGGTCCGAGGCGGAATAATTGTTGTACAAAAGGAATATATAATAATGATAGATACCAGCTTTTATCATATTCCTGAAAATACAGATGAAGAAGCAATAGTGATGTTAAGCGATATTTTGCCAACAGGTTTTGAATGTGGTGTATTAAACGGTCAGGTTAAACCCGGCGATACTGTGGCAATTGTTGGTGCTGGTCCTATAGGCCTTGCAGCATTGCTTACTGTACAATTCTATACACCTGCTGCAATCATTATGATTGATGCAGATGATTATCGTTTAGAGCAAACTAAAAGTTTTGGCGCAACACATACTATAAATAGTCAGAAGGAAGACACTGCTGCAAAAGTACTAAGTATGACAGAAAATAAAGGAGTAGATGTAGCAATCGAAGCTGTTGGTGTACCCGCTACATTTGAATTATGTGAATCAATCATTGCACCGGGCGGACATATTGCCAACATTGGTGTTCACGGTAAAAGTGTTACCCTTCACATGGAAACGTTATGGTCAAAAAATATAACTATTACAACCCGTCTTGTAGATACAGTAACAACTCCTATGTTATTAAAAACAGTTACTTCAAAAAAAATAGATGCCACTAAATTGATAACCCATCACTTTAATTTAAATGATATAGTAAATGCTTATGATACTTTTCAAAATGCTGCAAGAGATAAAACTTTAAAGGTTATTTTAACCAATGAATTATTTTTTCCTAAGTAGAAATGATCATGTCTTTCATGCATAAAAAAGAAAAAGAATTTACCCAGAGAGATTATAATAATTGGCCAATAAAACCTGCATTTAAAAATATGCATGCTGAACAACATTTTTTATTCATAATAACAATAATGTAATAGAAGATTAGAG
>DATCMY010000431.1:0-7277 GCA_036565505.1 Hanamia sp. | reverse complement strand
TGCCTATTGCCTATTGCCTATTGCCTATTGCCTCTCTGCCCTCCTGATACAAAAAACTTTTTATCTTATTAATATTGTTTTACTACATGATAAAAGAAAATATCCGGCGCACCTACTACACCCGCTGAGTCCATTCTATGTTTCAGTTCTTTTCTTTGCAAAAAATCTCCTGCCTTTTTCATATCTGCTATCGCCAAAACCAATGAAAACATATGAGGATCGCCTAAATACTGGCTGATGGCCCTATCGGTAATCCCTGCATTCATTCTATCCTGCTTATCGCCATCGAATACACCTTTCCAGAAGTCGTAGTCCTTTACTTTGAAATTAGTCATTACCCTTTCAGTAGATGCATCGGTTGTGTTGTCGTGAAATTTATTTATCGTGTAAATAAATGTTGGCTTGCCAATTACACCCGCTTTTTTCATAGCTTCCATGAGCCCGGGCGACATGGCAAATTCTTTTGCTTTGGTTGTATCATCCACATGCAAAGCCACCAAAACCATATTGCTGTCTTTAATACCCCTTCCTACTACAAAATTGTGTAGCCCGTTAGCAACTCTTGCAGAATCATGGGCTTCATAGATGGGAAACCATTTAGCAAAATTCGCTACTTTTTGTTTTATCAACATAGTAATGGCGGGGGGCGCAGGCGTTGCAGGCGGAGCTTGCGCCATGGTAGTGGACGAATCCTTCATGGTAGAATCCGTGCTGGTACTGGTGGTTGATTTGTTGCCACCGGAATTACAGGAAAATAGCACCAGCATGACAATGGCAGCTGATGATAAAAATTTAGACTGCTTCATTTGAGAAGATTTAAGGTTTAAAAAATATAAAGATGGAAACAGAATTCGATAAGGTGGGATTGATTATAAATTTATGATAATAATTATGTAATGAAAAAACTATTTCTGCCAATGGCTCCCGATGAATAGAAAATGGCTAAAAGATGACAAAGCGCCCGGCAACACCAGCCATAAAATATATTTCGCATGAGAAGTCCTCTTGCGCTAATTGGGTTGAATCAATATCCTTAAAAAGATTCTGTTGTCAATACGGTTTCACCTTGAGGGTAAGAGGTAGTGCCATCATCTTCAGCAGTAATGAAAATCTTTGTTGGGTAAATGGGTGAAACAATAGTTACGGAACCCTTCAGCGCTTTTGAAAGCAATTTGCTTGAAGATTTTATTTGCCCTACATTTTTGGTGCTGTTTTGATCCGTTTGCATCCAAACCACGTAGGTAGACCTGGCGGGTGTAAGATTCTTTGGTTCGGCTAAATTGTAAACGTTCACGTCAATGTTGTAATTCTTATTCTTATCTTTTTTTATTTTCACTTTTCCTTCAGCTGCAGGAACTACTGATGACCTTGAAAAATTTATTTTTTTTGCACAGCTATTCAGGCCAATAAAAATGATACCTATAATTGCCAGGATAATCAATCGGGAAGAAGTATGATTATATCGTTTCATAATATTTATTTTAAAAGTGCTACTATTTTAAGTAGTTAATTTATACAAAGAAGCAATTGGCGGAATTTGAAACAGGATAAAGGGGAAACATGCCTTCTCTTTTGCTAATAACAAAAACCAGACCATCCAATAATCATTCTAAACTTGAACAGCCGGAACCGAAATCCTTTATGGTACTCTTTTATGTGTGATGGCACTTTATTTGTAAAATAATTCAATTCATTCATTCCTCAAATAAAATAGAATGCCTGTGAAATAGGTAAACCTAAAAGTTGGAATCTATTTTTGTAACTCCCTATAATCGTAAACCTTATGATAAGAAGATATAGGAAAACAGGAGTCGGCAATGGCAGGGTCATCCATATTTTAAAGAGTAATTCCTATAGAAGAATTGTGATAAGTTGCGCTGAGCACGGGTGTGAAAAAGCAGGTTGAAATTCAGTAATAGAAAAGCTGATGAAATAGGGTAATTGGTGCACAAAAAGTAGAAAATATTACACAGAAGAAGTACAAAGGAACAGGCATGGTATTAAGAACCGCCTATAATCTGTTACGAGTACCTGCAAAGACGTTCAGGCCGATGTTGCAGAAAGTGTAATAATAATCAAAGGATCTATTAACACCAGACGGGTACAGTTATTGATCATTGAATCATCGATAAATCAAGACGGAAAGAATTATCGAGAGACCCCGGCAGGACGCATCGGTATTGACTGACCACTATCATAGGTTTATATACCCTTCATCATTTCTATGACTTCCGGTGTGATCTATATTGCAGGGCAAA
The DNA here is from genome assembly GCA_036565505.1 of Hanamia sp. GTDB lineage: Bacteria > Bacteroidota > Bacteroidia > Chitinophagales > Chitinophagaceae > Ginsengibacter. Next base: position 5,019 of record DATCMY010000431.1, on the reverse strand, counting down.
AGGAGTTCAATTGATACAATAAGTTATTTATTAATAATTAAAACAAAATAAAATGAAAGACACAGCAGAATTAAAAGTAAAAGGAAACTGGAATGAACAGAAAGGAAAGCTCAAACAGAAATTTGCAACCTTAACTGACAAAGACCTGATGTTTGAAGAAGGCAAGAAAGACGAAATGTTAGGAAAACTTCAAATCAAATTAGGTAAAAGCAAAGAAGAGTTGCAAAAAATTATGGATTCGAAATAGCCACCATTTCCAGTTATGAACTACTGCCAGGTTTTTATAAACCTGGCAGTAGTTCTTCTGAATTAATGTATCCCATCTTGTATAATTAATAAATAGACAATAAACATCATGAAAGGATTTACAACTAACGTTGAAAAAGAAACTTTGCAAAACAATAGTTTCCGAAAAGTTTTATATACGGCAAAGTATAGCCAGCTTGTTTTAATGAGCCTTAAGCCTAAAGAAGAAATTGGCATGGAAACCCATGAAAAAAATGATCAGTTTTTTCGTTTTGAAAGTGGGAAAGGCAAATGTATTATTGATAGTAATGAATATGAGGTTACAGATGGGGATGCCGTTATTGTTCCTGCCGGCGCAAAACATAATGTCATTAATACATCAGATACAGAAGCGTTAAAGCTTTATACCATCTATTCACCACCTAACCATAGAGATGGAGTAATACGCCAAACGAAAGCAGAAGCAGAAGCAGAAGCAAATAAAGAGGAATTTGATGGTATAACAACTGAAAAGTAGTTTTTGTTTTTTTCTGTGTTGGTGTTCCTAAAAAATTCCATCCCTTGTTGGTCTCTCATCCCTTGTTGGTCTTCCGAAGAAAGAAAGAGCCTTTGGTGTTGAGCGAGGGAAAAGTGCGGCTGCTTCACCAACAAAACGAATGGAGCAAAACCATATCTTTAAGTTTGAATTAACGAAGCAATCAAGTGGAATGATTCCATAAACTTCAACCGTTGGTGAGGCCATCGCTTCAAAACCCACGCTCAACAGCAACTGCGGTGGAAACGCGTTTATGCAAAGACTCTGTATTATGCGCCTTCAAATCTCTTATTGTAAACTATCTAAGCATAGCGCTATAGTTTCGATTTTATACTTTCAATATTAATTATTAAAGAGCATTTCGCCCGGTTAGAAGTTTGTATACTATAGCTATGACTGCTATAACTAACAAAATGTGAATTAATCCTCCGGTATAGAAGCCTCCCAAAAAGCTAATTGCCCAAATTATTATCAGGATTACTGCAATAACATATAATAGGTTTCCCATGTTAAAAAAATTTTAAGATTAGAAATAAATGTTTTTATTTATCTATATAAAAATCTGCCAAAAAAAAGGCATTGATAATCAATGATTAATAATGTGAATATAAAAAGACTTTTAAAAAATAATCATTATAAAGGGGAAATAACTCCTCACTATGTGAGTTTTTTAAATAGCAATTGAATAATACTATTTGGCGTAACAATGCACAAGCATAGCGCTCATAGTTCAGCTACCAGGTTTGCGCCGATGTAACCCCTATTATCTTTTTTGATTGATTAAAGAAGAGAGCTGCAATAGTGAGCAGAAGCATTTATTTAAATTGAAAATATAATAGAGCAACTGCAGCAGCCGTCATTAGCAATAAAGTAAGTCCCCCTAAAAAATTGGACAATTTACTGTTAGTAAATTCTTTCATTACTTTTTTATTATTGCCAATGTGCATAATAACAGCAATTAAAACCGGTGCCGTTATACCATATAATATTGCTGTATAAACAAGAGCCTGAATAGGGTTTATTCCAATAAAATCAAGGGACAAACCTACGAGAAGGGAAATTATAATTGTAATATAAAAGGCCTTTGCCTTTGGGAACCTTTTATCCAGTCCTGCCTCCCATCCAAAAGTTTCAGATAACATATAAGACAGTGAGCCTGCCAATACAGGAATTGCTAAAAGCCCCGTACCTATAATACCAATTGTAAACATTAAATAGGTAAGCTTTCCGGCTAAAGGTTCTAATGCTTTGGCAGCCTGGTCAACAGTATCTATTTTCCTTATTCCTGCATTGTATAAAACAGAACCTGCTGTGAGAATTATAAAAAACATAACAACGTTTGATAGCAACATTCCAATATTTACATCTTCTTTCATATCATTTAAAATCCGTTTGTTTACTATAATTTTTTTTCTATGTGCTACATCTTCCGCTTCCATGGTAGCCTGCCAGAAAAAAAGATAAGGAGAAATAGTAGTTCCAAGGAGAGCTACTAAAATTGAAAGAAACTCTTTATTGAATTTTAAAGTGGGAACAAATGTGTTTTTCAATACTAACCTCCAATCCTGCTTAACCATAAACGGAACAATGATATATAACAGCAGGGAAAGACAAAGCCATTTTAAAATCATCCCAAGCTTTTGATAAGGATATTTTATAATTACAAACATTAGAATCGCTGTAAAAATTATACTAAAAGCAAAACCTGGCAATTGAGGTAGAATCATGTGTGCAACAGCTCCCATACCCTGTATATCTGCTCCAATATTCAGCGTTATTGCAGGGAAGCTAAACAACAGCATCAGGTATAAAATACTTTTTGGATAATTGTTTTTAAGTGTAACTGTTAATCCCTGTGTAGTAACTATTCCAATTCTTGCGCACATACCTTGTATGGCTGCCATTAATGGAAAAGTAATCAAGGCTGTCCATAAAGTTGTAAAGCCAAACTGAGCTCCCGCTTGTGAATAGGTAGCAATTCCTGACGGGTCATCGTCACTTGCACCGGTCACTAAACCCGGTCCTAAAATCTTAAAGGCCTTCTTAATTTTTATTAAAAATTTCGTAGGCATATTCATTTATTTTTCTTTAGGGTACCTCTTACTATCAATAATCAGGAAAAGATAAAAGCAATACAAAGATGGTGTTATTGTATTAATTATGCCTGAATTTTTCTTCCGAAAGTTTCCGCTCTCCCGACCTAAGTATGCAGCATAGCTTTTTTGCCTGGCTTACCTTGAGCCAATACGATGAACATAGATCCGGGATTGTTCCTGTTTCTGATTTTTACTTATGCCCCTGCCTTCTAAAACCTTTTCAATTCTTACACCTGCTACCGCACCGGGAAGAATTGCATTCCTGCCTGTAGTTCTTTTATGTATTGGCTTGAATATTGTTTCAGATGAAAATAAATTATGTGATAACCCAATTCCAATTCTTACAATTTAATTAAAAATTATTTTATGAAAAGAGACGGTGCAACAATAAGTTTATGGCAAAATAATATGCCTGACTATATTTCGCAGACGCATACTTTACGTGCTGAGATTTATGATGTGCTGATTGTTGGCGGAGGCATCACAGGTATCAGTACAGGTTTACTTTTACAAAAGGCAGGAAAAAAATGTATGATCGCTGAGGCCAAAACTATTGGCTTTGGAACTTCCGGAGGCACTACAGCTCATTTAAATACTTTTATGGATAGCCCTTATAATGAAATAGAGAAAAATTTTGGGGAAGATAGTGCACAGTTAGTATTCACCTCTGCGAAGCAGGCAATTGATTTAATTGAGAAAAATATAAAAGAATACAATATCAATTGCGAATTTAGCGAACAGCCCGGTTATCTTTTTTCACAGGATAAAAAACAAAGCAAGGAACTGGAAGATATTTTTGTAGCTTCTAAAAAGGCTGGCTGCGACGTAGTATACAGCGAATCAATACCGGTATCTGTTGAATTTAATAAGGCTGTCATTTTTAAAAAGCAGGCTCAGTTTCACCCTACAAAATATTTGTATGCACTGGCAAAAGCATTTGAAGATGCAGGAGGTACATTGGTTCAGGGTTGCAGGATAACCGGAGTAAATGAAAACAGTCCATTGGAAATGGAGAGTGACAGAGGTAAAATAATTGCAAGGTCCTTAATTTATGCAACGCATGTTCCGCCGGGCGTAAATCTGTTGCACTTTTATTGTGCACCATATAGAAGTTATGCAATGGCCGTTACACTAAAAGATAATAATTACCCGGATGGCCTTGCGTATGATATGCATGATCCATACCATTATTATCGAACACAGGAAATAGATGGTGAAAAATATTTAATTGCAGGAGGAGAAGATCATAAAACAGCACATACAGAAAATACTGAAGCATGTTTTACAAACCTGGAAAGCTACCTGCATAAATATTTTGACATTGCAGAAATAGCTTTCAAATGGTCATCGCAATATTTTCAATCCACTGATGGTTTGCCATATATCGGGCATTTACCGGGTAATCCTTCAAATGTATTCGTGGCAACGGGCTATGGAGGTAATGGAATGACCTATAGCCATGTTGCAGCAAAAGTTCTTACGGACATGATTGTATTGGGTAAAAGTGAGTATGAAAAATTATACGATCCAAACAGGATAAGACCGGTTGCGGGTTTTACAGATATTGTAAAAGAAGCTGTAGATGATGTTGGGAATCTGATAGGCAAATGGTTTCCATCTTCAAAAATTAATGAACTGGCAAATCTTGCACCTGGTGAAGCAAAGGTTGTGAAATATGAAAGCCATTCTATTGCTTTATTTAAAGATGAAAATGGAAATGTACATGCCGTAAATTCTGCCTGTACGCACATCAAATGTAAAGTGGCCTGGAATAATGCAGAACAATCATGGGACTGCCCATGCCATGGATCAAGGTTTGATGCAGATGGAGAAATGCTTACAGCACCCGCAAGAAAAAATTTGGAGAAAATTGATCTGAGAGAAATTAATGAAAAGTAAAGTTTAAAGGTTGCTTTCTGCCTCTTTGCCTCTTCCCTCTTGCCTATTCCCTCTTTGCCTCTTGCCTTTTGCCTCTTTGCCTCTTGCCTCTTTGCCTCTTGCCTCTTGCCTTTTGCCTCTTGCCTCTTGCCTTTTGCCTCTTGCCTTTTGCCTATTGCCTCTTGCCTCTTGCCTTTTGCCTCTTGCCTCTTGCCTTTTGCCTCTTGCCTTTTGCCTATTGCCTATTGCCTATTGCCTATTGCC
>DATCMY010000430.1:0-3184 GCA_036565505.1 Hanamia sp. | reverse complement strand
CTGGTGGGCCCACTGAAAATGAAGCAGTTATGAAGTAAGTTTCATAGCTGCTTTTTCATTTGATACATAATTTGATACATGCTTTTCCCTAACAATTTATTGATTATTAACAATTATTTAAAAAAGTTCTTTTAATAATTTTACCTTTTGCATTTAAAATTATGTGCTGCATTATTTAGAATTGAATTTTTACAATGATTGAATCAAAAACCAAAATCAGCTTTTTTTATAAATTTTTATCAAGCAAATTTTATCTCACTGAGATACCTGTCGAAAATAAAAGAACCATATTACTTCATTGGTTTTTTTGGAGAAGTCATGCAAAAGATACAATGAAAATTATCCGTACTGGAAGTTGTATCACTCTATTGAGCGATTTTGTTCCTATTGAAGCAAAAACATTTTTCAGGATGCTGTATTTTGAGGATTATGCGAAATATGCATTTTGGACTTTTAATGACAATTTTATCATTGACTTATCACGAAATGTTTTACTCATTAGTGAAGACAATATTAAATCTTGCGTTGAAGTATTGAGGCTATATTCTATGGCGTATGATGAAAGACTCAACACCGGCGTGGATTACGAGCTTTCATTTTGTTACCGCAAGATTGCTTCTTTAAAAAAAGATAAAAGATTTGATCAAATGTTCGCACTTGACCTGCATAACAGAAAAACTGTAATGGAGTTACTTGAGAAACGATTGGTTGAAAAGAGTGAAGAAAATAAAAATGATTTATCATCAATAGAATCTGAGCCCACAAATCATGAACCAGAGGAGATTTCATTTTTAGAAATGCTTATTCCTGTTAATGGAAGTAAAGAAAATACCCTAAGCTATATAGAATCAAAAATCATCGAAGCCAGGTTTCCGCACAATATATTTCACACCATAAAGAAAACAAAAAAGGGTGCTAACCAGACTGGGCTTAATTCTGAAATAGCTGCTATGGTGAATGTATTTCAGGATAAGGGATACTTTAAAAAGGAGTTTACCTTTAAAGAAATCTATAAAAGCTTTGGGATTTACACTAAAAATAAGTCAGGGAAGGACTATGATTATTCTTTTTTTGTTGAAGATTATCATTTTAAAAAATATCTTGAATATTTAGAACCTCTGGAAATCACCAATATAAACTCAGATAGTTAGGATTTTTAGGATTTCTCTGAAATTTGCCCTAATCTGCCTACATAAAGAGGGCAATCATTTCATATTGCATTCAATTATTCACAATTAAAAATAATTGAAATGCAAACAAACAATCCCTTCGAGCTTATCTTAAACAAGCTCGAACAAATACAAACGACTGTTGATACTATATCAGTTAATCCACCTGGACAAAACTTTTCCGAACCAACAGATCCTGACAGGATCATTGATTTACCTGAAGCTGCTAAGATACTCTGTAAACCAGTCGGCACTGTGCGTGGGTATATCCATTCCCGCAATCTCCCGGCGAAACTGGTTGGGAAAAGTTATCTGATAAAATATCAGGAACTGATTAAATGGTTTGAAAACTATCAGTCAGGTAATGAAACAGAAAGCAAAAAAACTGCCCCCGGTAAAATGATGGAAAACCGTAAGCGCTACCGGAAAGATTAATCGTAATCACTACACTGGTAATATAATTAATCATGTAAACTTATTTCGATGGAAGGCTTACATTCTTTGGAAGATGGCGGTGGCCAAATAACGTCCCCTGACTTTCCTATTCATATTTTCCCTAAACAGCTGCAACAGATAATCAGATGCTACTGCACCACCCTTAATCTGAATTTGGACTATGCTGCGGTATCCGTGTTGTATGCCTTTTCAGTTGCACTCGGTGGCCATTACAGCCTTATTGTTAAACGGGGATGGGTGGAACTACCAACATTATTTGTCGCTTTAGTGGGCAAGCCTGGTATCAACAAAAGTGGGCCTATTTCCATCTTTACACAGCCTTTAGAAAAATTGGAGAAAGCTTTGTTCAAACGATTTTTAGATGAGTACGCAACATTTAAAAAAGGGAGGAGCACAAAGAAAGAAAACGAGGATATATCTGGCATATTTGAAGAGCCTGTCAGAAGGCAGCTGGTCATCAAGGATGCAACACAGGAAGCTATGTTAAAAGCGCTATATGAAAACCCTCATGGATTCGCGGGCATCTATGATGAATTGGCGGCGTTTTTGAAATCTTTTAATAAATACAAACCCAGTGGTGGCGATGAAGAAGTAATGTTAAGCCTGTTTAGCGGCAAAAGCATTTCTGTAAACAGAAAGAGCTCAGAACCCATTTTTATAGAAAAGCCCTTCATTAGTATTATAGGCAGCATACAACCACAAGTATTAATTAATCTCCTGGGCAATAATAAAATTGACAACGGCCTGACCCATCGTTTTTTATTTGCTTTCCCTGATAATGTTATTCGTGAAGATTTATCCGATGATGACGTACCTGAACATATCGAAGAACTATATCAAACCTTTATTGACCGGATATTGATTTCCGAATTTTTTCACGCCGATAGTTATCCGGCTTCCAAATTAAATCTTTCAAAAGATGGGTACGAAGCTTACAAGGTTTTCCGCAGAAAAATCAATGATACCATTAACAACGAAAAGAGTGATGCCATCTCCGGCATCTATGCCAAATTAGACACTTACAGTTTGCGAATAGCTTTGATCCTTCATGTAATGCGTATTGGCTGCAATGAGCCGGATATAAATCCCTACCAGGTTTCTGCAGAAACTTTCCGAAAGGCTGCAGAAGTGATTGAATATTTTGAACATAACGCTCTCAAGGTTTTTAAATTGATGGAAAAGTTCCGGGACCCATTAAATGGTTATCCCATGGAACATAAAATTATCTACTATCAATTACCTTATTCATTTACCACAAATGCTGCCTGGGAAATTGCTAAAGAAAAGGTAAGCAGGCGAACCTTATTCAATATGCTTTCAGACGAATACTTATTCACTAAGCTTAAGCATGGTATCTATGAAAAGATATGGTAAATCACTTTATATAATCATGCACTATCTGCATTATTTGCACTATGGGAGGGAAAACCGGGGTCATAATGCACAAAGTGCAAATAATGCACGCATTTTCTACACTATAAAAAATATCCAACAATGACATCGCAAAAAATAAATTGTAACGAAGCCAAAAGAATGGACATAGTTACTTATTTGGAAAG
>DATCMY010000429.1:0-3890 GCA_036565505.1 Hanamia sp. | reverse complement strand
GCAACCTCACCTGAATACAAGCCCTTTGTAAGGCAAGACTTTGCGAAAAAAAATACGCTTGCGAGGAACGAGCAAGGAAGATTTTTTTTCAGCAAACCCGCAGGGCCCCGGTCTTGATGTCAAAGGGCTTGTATTCAGGTGAGGTTGCTTAACAAAAAGCCCGGAGGCCATGCCGACTGACTTTAAAAAAAAAGCAACATGAAAACAGCAAATGGCAGAGGCCCACCACAGAACCCACAGCGGAGCGGACAGACCGCTCCGCCTGACACACCCGCCCAATTGGGCAATTATTCATTTTATTATAAAAAACATTTAAAAATTAAAATCATGAAAACCGAAGTAAAAGATAGTAAGACCGCAAAAAGTAACGGTAGCTTAAATGGAGTTAACTCCGTAACAGCCGACAACAAAGCAAAGCAATTTGTACACGGCAACCCGCTCAACCCTGTATCTGTTAAAAAAGAGATTGAACCCGAACAGCCAAAGGAAGAAATCAAGGCAGGTGAGGCAGAAAAGCCAACACCGCAGGCGGAGCAGGTAAAAGCGGAAGCGCCAAAGGCAGAGGTTAAGACCGAGCCAAAAGCAGAAGTTAAAGCTGAACCCGCTAAAACTCTACTGAATTTAGAGGGTACGTTAAAATTGGTGGAAGAACTGCACCGCCGTAAGGTGCAACGGGATAAATTAATGGAAACCATCCAAAATTTAGAAGCTTTCGAGGTTAACCAAAAGGATGAAGCCGAAGAAAGCGGGATAACCAATTATTCCCGGTGCGAACTGACCATTGCAGATGACAAGGGCAAAAGCTTTACCACTAAAAACCCGGTAATCATTTTTCATGTAACGCAGTATGTGAACGCCCTTTGTATAGACAAACTGGCGCAGATTGAAGCAGGTATCATGATACCCGCCTAAGTTGAAAATTGGAAACGCCCCTTGTATCAGCGTACAGGGGGCGTTATTTAAGAAATTTCTAATCTTAAAAGCTAAAGACAATGTTAGAGTTATTTATCGAATTAACCAACCAAATATTTTGGGAGGGCTACGCCGAACAACTGGCGAAAGATAACCCCGTAACTTTTCAAACAGAGTTTACCGAATTTATCAATTCCTATAATAGCCAACCTTATGAATGATACCGGGTATTTATTTACCAAGGTGGTAACTTAAATTCATAGGCATGAAAAGCCTTGTTTAAGGTAAAAAAGAGGCAGGAAGCCGCCTTATAGTCACTGTATCACCAAGTTAGTGGTCGGCAATCAGGGGTTTTGCCGCGCTTTAAGTGCTCGATAACTCCTTATAAGTCCCAGTAATGATCAGAATGCATTTACCCAATTACTTTAAAACCTTTAGTATATTTATCAATAGTGCACTCGTGTCGATAATGTATTTATTCTGCAATAACTTACAACATACAGCACTTGATGAACTCGATAGCTAAAAAATAGATAATTCTGCAATGTCTTGCCGATAATTTAGATAAACTCATAAGATCTTGTAAATCAAAGATGGTAAGTAATCTATAAATTTCACGTACCTCACGAACCCCTTGCGAATAGAATATTTTTAGATAAGTCAGATTTGCTTTTTATTAAAGAAAGGGAGCAGGAATGGTTACTGAGAAGCGCAATATAACACCCCAAAAAGCCGTTGAAATTTTAAGTAAAAGCGGTATAAATATTAGCGAAAAAGAGGCGGAGAAAGTATTGGATTTCATGTATTTTTTAGCTAAATTAGTTGTCGATCAGAACTTTAAAAAATGAAAATAGCAGACTTATATATCAGGGTAAGCACAGATGAGCAGGCTGATAAGGGCTATTCCCAACGTAACCAGGAAGAAGTATTACGCAAGTATTGTGACATCACCCATATTACCGTCAGGAAAGTGATTTTTGAGGATCACTCCGCTAAATCATTCATTCGCCCCGAATGGATAAAGCTACTGGCATATCTGCGCCAGTACCGCAATAAAACCGACCTGATCCTTTTTACCAAATGGGACAGGTTCAGCCGTAACGCCCCCGATGCTTATCAAATGATCAATATCCTGAAAGGATTAGGCATAGAACCGCAGGCTATGGAACAGCCGTTGGATATGAGCGTGCCGGAAAATAAAATGATGTTGGCTATTTACCTGACTGCTCCTGAAATTGAGAATGACCGCAGGTCATTAAACGTATTTTATGGTATGCGCCGGGCAAGAAAAGAAGGCCGGTGGATGGCTACCGCGCCAATAGGCTATGTAAACAGAACAATGGAAGGCGGCAGGAAACATATTGTTTTTAAGGAGCCGCAAGCATCTATTTTGAAATGGGCGTTTAACGAGGTTAGTGAGGGGAAATATTCTACCGAACAGATATGGAAAAGGGCAAAGGAATTAGGGCTAATATGCAGCAAAAATAGTTTTTGGCTGGCTATCCGCAACCCGATCTACTGCGGTAAGATTGTTATTCCTAAATATAAGGATGAAGATAGTTATACCGTACCCGGCTTGCATGATCCTTTAATTTCAGAGAGCTTGTTTTACGATGTGCAGGATGTTTTAAATGGCCGCAAACGAAAAATGGGAACCAAGATGGTGTCTATGAATATGCTGCCGTTAAGGGGGTTTTTGAACTGTTCCAAATGTACAAGAACCTTATCTGGTAGTGCGTCAAAAGGCAGAACGCAATACTATCATTATTATCATTGTTCTTCCACATGTGGTTATCGGCAGAAAGCGGAAGATGTGAATGAAACTTTTGTATCCGGTTTAAAGGAATATGTTTTAAATCCGGATGCTGCGGAGCTTTTCAAAAGGGTTATTATGGATGCGTATAGTAACAGCACCCAATACGGCAGGGAGAGCCGCAAACAATATATTGACCAGATCACTGTACTGAATAACAGGCTTACTAAAGCCCGTGAACTGCTGCTTAACAGTGACATTGATGCCATCGACTATAAAGTTATTAAATCCGAAACAGAGCTAAAGATCAACGTATTGGAAGCTAAACTTTCAGACATAGGAACTGATTTTATTAAAATTCAGGAGTTGGAGCCAATAGTAGATGGTGCTATTAACACATTAACAAAGATTGATGTAATCTACTGGAAATCAGAGCCGGATATTCAAAGAAAAATTATTGGTTCGGTCTACCCCGAAAAATTCACTTTTGAGGAATTGCAAGAACGAACCGCAACGGTTAGCGAACCGTTCCAAATCACCTACTTGATTAACAAAGAGTTGAGTAAAAACAAAAGCGGGACAACTGACCAAAATTTGGCGTTGTCCCGCTGGGTGATCCCAATAGGATTATAAACACAAAACAAACGGAAGTAATCTAAATTAAAATATGCCTTTTATATAGGTAATAATGCACTTTGTTATCAAAGAAGACGAAATGAGATTAAAGTAAACAAAATAATTCCGCACAATTACCGCACTAATGCTTATGTTTGTTTAACAAGAAAAACATTATGGCTGGTTTTAAATTCACTGTTAAATTTGTCTTACAGCAAACAAAAGATAAATCAAAGTCTACACCGCTTAGGTGCTTTGTGAGGTATAATAATACACGATCTGTTTTTAGTAGTGGTGTAGTTATTGAGCCGAAATATTGGAATGCTGATAAGCAAGAGCCGCGGCAAGCCGCCAGCTTGCAAAATGCTGATGATTTATCAACGGATATTAAAAATGTAAAAGACTGGATAGGGTTCGCTTTTGAGACTATTACAAAGGAAACCAAGGAATACCCTGAACCCGATAAGCTTAAAGAGGCGTGTTTATTATTGATTAAAAATGATGGCGTTGACCCGAATGCTGAAAAACCAAAAACAAAATTTACGTTATTTGAATACATTGAACAATTAATCAACAATACAAAAAACGGTAAAAGAGTATTGGGCAATGG
>DATCMY010000428.1:0-13693 GCA_036565505.1 Hanamia sp. | reverse complement strand
AAGTACGAAACGTTCCGAAGGAACGCCTGGTGCATTATTTGTTTAACATTTCTTCCCACCAAATGTGATTAATGGCACAATTAAAAACCTCCCGAAAAACAATTCGGAATTGACATTACGAACTAAGCGCTTAATTCTATATTATTATTTAAATGACACAGTTTATTGAACAGACTCGCAGAAAGCAACCTTTAAACTTTTATTCCTTTGTATTTTCTTTGTGCTGCTTTTTTTCTTTGTGTGTCTTCGTGGTAAAAAACAATTTGCGAAGCAAATGAAAGAATAGCTTCTCTCAGCCACGAGGCGAGAGGCAAAATACAAATTCTTAATTCTCCATTCTTAATTTTGCAATTCAATTCTTATATTTGCAGCCGGCAAGTCTTATACGGCCAGCTCCTACAGAACTCCCCCAGGATTGGAAGATAGCAAGGGTATGCGGTTGAGCGGTGCGATGTAAGTAACTTGCCGATTTTTTTTGCCCCTACCTTATTACAATAATTCTTATTTCGAGGCGCTGGAAAATATATTTCTTTTGTGAAACCACTTTAAGAGACAAGGTAAAAATTCAGATGTTTCTGATTATCCAGGTACTGGTAGAAAATCAATGGCAAAATAAGCCACTGCCATCCGGAAATCCCATTTTATTTTATTTGGTTTACATTTGTTTTCAATTTTTTTTTAAACTAAAATAAAATCCCTTAGGGTACGGTATTTATGAAATATTTTATTGATACAGCGAATCTTGATCAAATTAGAGAAGCTCATGATTTAGGAATTCTTGATGGTGTTACTACTAATCCATCTTTGATGGCTAAAGAAGGCATTAAAGGCAATGAGGCGGTATATAAGCATTATAAAACTATTTGCGAAATAGTAGATGGTGGCGATGTAAGCGCGGAAGTGGTATATACAGATTTTAAATCGATAGTGGAGCAGGGAAAACAACTGGCTGCAATCCATAAAAATATAGTGGTAAAGGTGCCCATGATACCTGATGGTGTAAAAGCGATAAAATGGTTTACTGATAACGGGGTCCGTACCAATTGTACTTTGATCTTCAGCGCAGGACAGGCAATGCTTGCCGCTAAAGCGGGCGCAGCTTATGTGTCGCCGTTTATTGGCCGTATTGATGATAGCGGTTGGGATGGTATCGAACTGATTCAGCAAATTGCTAACATCTTCGCCATACAGGAAATAAAAACTGAAATTCTGGCTGCATCCATACGCAGTTCATTGCATATTATTAAATGCGCAGAGGCGGGTGCCAATGTGTGTACCTGTCCGCTCGATTCTATTATTGGCCTTACCAAACATCCGTTAACGGACATTGGTCTTGCTAAGTTTATGGAAGACGCGAAAAAATTTGCGTAATAAAATAAATAGTTACAAAGAGAAAAGCCTTTTCAGATTTTTAAATTGAAAAGGCTTTTTTGACCCCGGTCTGACGGTCTCCGTCTGACCGGAATTGACAGAACCTTTTAAATTATAGTGTTTGAAAAAAACCTTCCTGGTTTGTATTTTTTTTAACCACAAAGATTCACAAAGAAAAAAAGAAGCACAAAGGGAAAGGCAAATTAGATCCTCGCAAAGGTTGTAAAACCAAGAAGGTTTATTTGAGATTTTGCTACTAGGGAAGGTTTAAAAAAAACCTTCTTGGTTTGTGCTAAGCGTAGTAGGCGCTTCGTAATGAAGTAGCATAGAGGGGTACTCTAAAAAATTGTAAAATCAAAAAGGTTTATTTGAGTTTTTACTAATAGGGAAAGAATTTTAAAAACCTTCCTGGTTTGTAATTTTTTAACCACAAAGATTCACAAAGAAAAAAAGAAGCACAAAGGGATTTGCCCCGGATGTACAAAAACCAAGAAGGTTTATCACAGAACCTTTTAAATTATAGTGTTTGAAAGAAACCTTCCTCGTTTGATGCTAACTTAATAACCTTGAGCGGCAGAGGTGTTCATAAAAAATGCGCTGTCGTTTATCACTTCAGCGCATTTCATTTGTGTTCCATTGGGTTAATTCCTTTTTCTTCCTGATGATCTTGATTCATTATTCATTTCATTCATCAATTGATCTACCGATTTTAATTGAGTGGGATTGGGTATCTTTTTAATGTAGATCGTAAATTCTTTGTGCAATTGAGGATTGGAGCGTAGTACCGCTTTTATGGAAATCTTTTCTTTCGAAAAGTTGGGATCAACCCAGAGCGAATTACCAAAAAACTTTCCATCGCTGGCTGTAAAAATAATATCAGTAGAATCGAGAGGCATATACTTTCCGTTAGCCAGCTTTCCATCTATATTAATATAATTGTAAGTTCCTTTTTTAAGGCTGTCAGTATAAAGGTTTACATAAATGCTGTCAATCTTTTGTGCCCGGGCAAAAGTGGAAATAGTTAAGAAAAAGAAAAATAAAAACGGTTTCACTGTCAATTAATTTGTGTAGAGATAGAAAAAAACATGCCACGGTTGCATACACCCTTCTCCCCGCGGGAGAGGGCAGGGGTGAGGCTTCTGCGCTTCTTCAAAAGTAAACACTACCTGGGTGATGAAAAAAAATTTGCTCAATAAAAATTTCTCCTTCATATTTGCATTCTGAAATGAAAATCAATAACACATACAATAGCTGGTGGCACACAATCTAATGATTGTGCCTTGCTATTATTTGTGATTAAATAAATATTACGCCCCGGCACTAAGCCGGGGTTTTTTTTATATTATGAAGAAAATAGAATTATCTACCTCGTACAAAAAATTATTAGCGGATGTATTTACCCCGGTAGGGATTTATCTGCGCCTTCGTGATCGCTTTCGTGATACGATTCTTTTGGAAAGTACTGATTTTCACGTAGGTGAAAACAGTTATTCCTTCATTGGCATTAATGCCATTGCCGGAATTGAGATCAGTAATCTGCAGGAAATTGAATATAAGCTACCGCTTGAGGAACCAAAGAAAATAACTATCAATCCATCAACAAAAGTTACGGATGAGTTGTGGAATTTTATGCAGCATTTTCATATTGAAGCACCTGCAGATATGCCTGTAAACATGGCGCAGGGATTATTTGGTTATACCACTTACGATGCGGTACAGTTTTTCGACACTATAAAATTTCAAGCACCCGTCTTTTCCACGAATGGGGATGATGGGACTGCGGCTGCCATTCCTTTGGTACGCTACCGTCTTTACCAATACGTTATCGCCATCAATCATTTTAAGGATGAACTCTACATTTGTGAAAACCATATCAGCGGCATAGAAAGTGAAGTAAATCTTATAGAAAGTATTATTAAAAGTAAGGATGTGCCTGCCTATCCTTTTGCGGTAGTAGAAAATGAAACTTCTCCATTGAAGGATGAAGAATATGTAAACATGGTAAAAAAGGGAATTGCCAGTTGTGCCCGTGGCGATGTTTTCCAGGTGGTATTGAGCAGAAAATTTCAGCAAAAGTTTTCGGGCGATGAGTTTAATGTTTATCGCGCCCTGCGCAATATCAATCCAAGTCCCTATCTTTTTTATTTTGATTATGGAGATTACAGGCTCTTCGGTAGCAGCCCTGAAAGCCAGTTGATCGTAAAGAATAATACAGCGGTTGTTCATCCTATAGCGGGCACTTTCCGCAGGAGCGGTAATGATGCAACTGATGAACAATTGGCGGAAAAGCTTTTAAAAGATAAAAAAGAAAATGCCGAGCATGTGATGCTGGTAGATCTTGCCCGCAACGACCTCAGCCGTATGTGCAGCAATGTAAAAGTGAGCCGTTTTTGTGAGGTACAATATTTCTCGCATGTGATTCACCTGGTGAGTGAAGTAAAAGGAACGGTGGAAGCAAATACCAACCCATTCGATTTGCTGGCGGTTACGTTTCCTGCAGGTACCTTAAGCGGCGCACCAAAATATAAAGCCATGCAGCTTATCAATGAATATGAAAATAATGCAAGAGGGTATTATGGAGGTTGTATAGGTTTTGTAGGCTTCAACGGAAATATCAATCATGCCATCATGATCAGGACATTTTTAAGCAAAGGCAATCGTCTCAATTACCAGGCAGGAGCGGGGATCGTTGCTGCGTCTAATCCTGAGAGTGAATTGCAGGAAGTGAACAATAAATTAAATGCTCTTACGGCTGCTATTATATCAGCGCAAAATATTTAAACAATGAAAATATTGATTTTTGATAATTACGATTCATTTACTTACAACCTGGTGCATGTTGTTGAAAAAATAATACATGGCAAGGTAGATGTGTACCGGAATGATAAAATTTCACTGGAAAAAATGAATGATTACGATAAGATTATTTTATCGCCGGGGCCGGGGCTTCCTTCCGAATCAGGAGTATTGTTACCATTGATTAATGAATACGCTTCTTCTAAATCTATACTGGGCGTATGCTTGGGGCACCAGGCCATCGCTGAAAGCTTTGGTGGCAATCTTATTAATTTGACCACTGTTTATCATGGTGTGGCTACAAAAATAAAAGTCAATGAAGAAAGAACACTATTTGAAAACGATCTGTTTCAATCGTTGCCTTCCGAATTGGAAGTAGGCAGGTATCATTCATGGATTGTAAATAAGGAAAACTTTCCTGTTGATTTGGAAATTACAGCGGAAGATGAAAATGGATTGATCATGGCGCTGCGTCATAAAACTTATGATATGCAGGGCGTACAATTTCACCCGGAAAGTGTATTGACACCAATGGGAGAAAAAATAATGGAGAACTGGTTAAAAAAATGACATATGAAGAAGATATTACAATATTTATTTGAACATAAAACGCTTAACCGTGAGGAGGCTAAAGACGTTTTATTGAATATCTCTAAAGGGATTTTTTCTGATGCTGAAATAGCTTCTTTCACTACGGTTTTTTTAATGAGAAGTATTACTATAGCTGAATTGCTTGGTTTTCGTGATGCATTAATGGAATTATGTGTTCCGGTAAATCTGAATGGCCATACGGTTCTGGATATAGTGGGCACCGGCGGTGATGGAAAAAATACTTTTAATATTTCTACGCTTAGTTGTTTTATAGCTGCGGGCGCAGGGCAAAAAGTGGCTAAACATGGTAACTACGGAGCTACTTCCATCAGTGGCTCAAGTAATGTAATGGAAACATTGGGTTATCGTTTTTCATCTGATAATAAAAAATTGCTAAACGAAATTGAAGAGACGAATATCTGTTTTATGCACGCGCCTTTATTTCATCCTGCATTGAAAGTGGTAGGCCCGATACGAAAGAATTTAGGAGTACGCACCTTTTTTAATATGCTGGGGCCAATGGTAAATCCTGCAGCGCCGGGCGTGCAAATGATAGGAGTGTATAACCTGGAGATGGCAAGAATTTATTCATACCTGCTTCAGCAAACTGAAGCGCGGTTTATGATCATTCATAGCCTTGAAGGATATGATGAAATTTCCCTGACCGGAGATACAAAAGTGATTACCAATGATGGCGAACAAATATTATCCGCAGCTTATTTAGGTAAAAGGCAGGTAAGCCCGATGGATATATTTGGTGGCAATACAACAGAGGAAGCGGCCAAAATATTTATGACCATTATAAAGGGCCAGGGTACGTGGGCGCAAAACGCGGTGGTAATCGCTAATGCAGCCATGGCGCTTCATGCCACAGGAAAATTTAAAAATTATGAAGAATGTTATGCACTAAGTGTAGATAGTTTGGAAAGTGGGAAAGCTTATAATAATTTTCAAAAACTAATCAGTCTGCAAAAATGAATATACTGGATACCATCATAGCCAAAAAGAAAATGGAGGTTGCGGAGCGGAAGCGAAACAAAAGTATTTTCTCTTTGGAAAGTGAACCTTTATTTAAAAACAAAACACTTTCCTTTAAAGATTTTTTGTTGAGAAAAGATAAGACGGGGATCATCGCTGAATTTAAAAGGCGGTCACCGTCAAAAGGAATCATTAATAATATATCATCTGTTGTTGAAGTAACAACGGATTATGCCAAATACGGAGCCAGCGCTATTTCTGTACTTACCGATGAAGACTTTTTTGGAGGGTCTCTTGCTGATTTATCAGCGGCAACCATTCATGAAGTCCCGATACTAAGAAAGGATTTTATCATTGATGAATACCAGCTTATTGAATCGAAGGCCTTTGGTGCTGATATTATTTTATTAATTGCCGCATGCCTTTCAAAAGAAGAAGTAAAACATCTTTCTTCTTTTGCAAAAAACATTAGTTTAAATGTGTTGCTTGAAATTCATAATGAAGAGGAATTGGAGCATATCTGCGATGAGGTGGATGTAGTAGGGATCAATAACCGTGATCTTAAAAGTTTTAAAGTAGATATCAATCATTCTATAGAGTTATGTAAAAAAATTCCTGCTGATAAAATAAAGATTTCTGAAAGCGGAATTGATGATGTAGCAACCATTCATCTTTTAAAACAAAATGGATTCAGTGGATTTTTAATGGGCGAAAAATTTATGAAAGAAAAAGATCCGGGAAAAGCATTTAAGGATTTTGTAAAAGAATTAAAAGGTTTTGGGTAACACGATTACCTCAATAAACTAAAAAGGTTTTTTGAAGAATCTGTTGAGAATTGAAGATGGTAATAAACCTTCCAGGTTTATTATAATAACTAACGGAATAATTTAAAAATGCAAGATGAAAATTAAAATATGTGGGAATACTTCTCTGGAGCAATTGAAAGAATTTGATGATTTGGGAATTGATTATGCCGGACTTATATTTTATAAACAATCTCCCCGCTATGTTTTAAAAAAGCTGACTGGAAAGGAGGTGAAAGATTTAAACTTATCATTAGAAAAAGTAGGTGTATTTGTAAACGCCACTGAAGATGAGATCATGACGCAGGTGGAAGATTTTGATTTGGATATTGTACAGCTTCATGGCGATGAAACAGCTTCTTTTTGTAGTCGCATCAGCGATCATGTAAAAGTGATAAAAGTTTTTCGGATTGCAGATTATGATACCAATATAGATTGGCTGATAAAAGAATATGATGAAGCCTGCGATTTTTATTTGTTTGATAAAGGCTCAGCGGGTTTATATGGTGGTACTGGTGAAAAATTTAACTGGAAGCTGCTAGAAAATTCTGTTATCGGAAAACCGTTTTTTTTGAGTGGTGGTATCAGGTTGAGCGATGCTGAAGCGCTTAAGCAATTCACACATTCTTTTTTTCATGGTGTAGATGTCAATAGCAGGTTTGAAACAGCGCCCGGAATAAAAGATATGGACTTAATAAAAGAATTTATAAACGAACTAAAAGAAGTAAAAATTTAAAAAATAATTTATCATGTGGCAGGTAAACGATAATGGTTATTACGGAAAATTCGGTGGTGCATACATTCCTGAAATGTTGCATAATAATGTGGAGCATTTAAAGGAGAATTATTTAAAGATTATGAGGGAAGAAAGTTTTCAAAAAGAATTAAATTCCCTTTTAAAAGATTATGTGGGCAGGCCCACGCCTTTATATCTTGCTGAAAGATTGAGCGGGAAATATGGCGCCCGTATATTTTTAAAGCGTGAAGACCTTTGTCATACCGGTGCACACAAGATTAACAATACTATCGGACAGATTCTATTGGCAGAAAAACTTGGTAAAAAAAGAATCATTGCTGAAACCGGCGCTGGTCAGCATGGAGTAGCTACAGCTACGGTTTGCGCATTGAAAGGGCTGGAGTGTATTGTTTATATGGGCGCGAAAGATATTGAACGCCAGGCTCCGAATGTAGCAAGAATGAAAATGCTGGGGGCAAAAGTAATTCCGGCTATCAGTGGAAGTAAAACGCTGAAAGATGCTACCAATGAGGCTATCAGGGACTGGATCAATAATCCGAACGATACTTATTATTTAATAGGAAGTGTAGTGGGCCCGCATCCTTATCCCGATATGGTAGCCCGTTTTCAAAGTGTGATCAGTAAGGAAATGAAGATCCAGTTAAAAGATACAACGGGGAATGAACTACCGGATTATGTAATCGCCTGTGTAGGCGGAGGCAGCAATGCGGCAGGTGCGTTTTATCATTTTCTTAATGATGAGTCTGTAAAACTAATTGCAGTAGAAGCGGCAGGTTTGGGTGTTAACAGTGGCATGAGCGCCGCTACCACACAATTGGGATCTATAGGAATTTTGCATGGAAGTAAAAGCATTGTTATGCAAACTGAAGATGGACAGGTAGTTGAGCCACACAGCATTTCAGCGGGATTGGATTATCCAGGAATAGGGCCGATGCATGCTAATTTATTTGCAGGAAAAAGAGCGGAATTTATGAGTGCGACCGATGAGGAAGCGCTTCAGTCAGCTTTTGAGCTGGCAAAAATGGAAGGCATTATTCCCGCATTGGAATCTGCTCATGCACTTTCAGTTTTGAATAAAATAAAATTTAAGAAAGAGGAAATTGTTGTGGTGAACCTGAGTGGGAGAGGAGATAAGGACATGGATACCTACATGAAGTTTATTGAAAAATAAACAGGGAGCTGAATATCAAAATGGAACTAAATATAAATAACACATGAACAGGATTCAACAATTGTTTTCAGAAAGGAAAGAAAATATTCTTAGTATTTATTTTACTGCGGGTTTTCCAAATTTAAATGATACTGAAAAAATTCTCGATGCCTTAAACAATCATGGTGCCGATATGATAGAGGTTGGAATGCCTTACAGTGATCCTTTGGCCGATGGCCCTGTGATTCAGAACAGCAGCATGAAAGCATTGCAAAATGGTATGACGATAAAAATACTTTTTGAGCAATTGCAAAAATGTAAAGAGAAGATTCACATTCCTTTAATATTAATGGGCTACCTGAATCCTGTGCTGCAATATGGTTTTGAGAAATTTTGTGTTGATGCAAAAAAAGCGGGTATTGATGGCATCATATTACCTGACCTGCCAATAACAGAATATGAAAATGAATACAAAAAGATTTTAGAAGAAAACGATTTGCAATTTATTTTTTTAATAACACCTGAAACATCTGATGAAAGGATACGTAAAATTGATTCAATAAGTAATGGATTTATTTACGGGGTTTCATCTTCTTCAATTACAGGAAGAGATACCAATATGAATGCACAGGAAAGTTATTTTGAAAGAATTAAAAATATGAATTTGAAAAATGAAGTGTTGATTGGTTTTGGAATAAAAGATCATGCAACTTTTTTGCAAGCCTGCAAATATGCGGCTGGCGCTATCATTGGAACCGCTTATATTAATGCAATTGAAAAAGCAGGTGATATTGATGGGGTAACACAAAAGTTTATTAACTCAATTTTATAAAGGAAATAGATTGCTATATTGATTATTTAGCCTAAAAAAATTAAATTTGACCTAATTCTATAAATTATGAAACGAATTATTTACCTGTTTTTTGTATTACCCATATTTGCCTTTTCTCAAGTCAAATCATCTGAAAAAAAAGAAGCTGCCGACCAGGGTTTTGAAATTTCAGGAGATGTTACCGGTTATGATGATGGAACTTCAGTTTCATTTTTAAACGATCAGACGGGTCTTCCTGAAAAACAAACGACTATTGAAAAAGGAAATTTTTTTATAAAAGGACAAGTGCCTGAACCTTCTTTCAAGGTATTGGTTTTTGGGGATCAGCCACCTGTAGTTCCTTTATTTTTGGATAACAGTAAAGTAAAAATTTCGGGAGATAAAAATGCTTTGGATCAGTTGTCAATTACCGGATCAAAAACTCATTCACAATATGCTGCGTATTCTAATCAATTAAAGCCTTACGAAAAAATATTTACCCCCAATGCCGAAGCTGATCCGGCATCGGTTGCGGCGGTTGAAAAGATCAGCGAAGATTTTGTAAAGAAAAACCCATCTTCTTATGTGGCCCCAATAGCAATTATCCGAATATTACAATCTTCTCAAAATGTGGCTAAAGCCGATGAATTGTTTAATATGATGTCTGCAAATGTAAAAGCAACGGGCTTGTCACAATATGTAAATCACCAGATAGCAGAAGCCAAAATAAACCCGATTGGTTCTGCCATTACCGATTTTTCTCAAAAAGATACTGCAGGGAAAATGGTGAGCATTTCATCATTCAAAGGCAAATATGTTTTAATAGATTTTTGGGCAAGCTGGTGCAGGCCGTGCAGGATGGAAAATCCAAATGTAGTGGCTGCGTATAATAAATATAACACGAAAAATTTTACTATCCTTGGCGTTTCCCTCGACCAGGCAAAACCGGCATGGTTGAGTGCGATTCAAATGGATGGATTAACATGGACCCAGGTAAGCGACTTAAAAGGCTGGGGAAATGAAGTGGCTTCCCTGTTTCATATAACCAGTATTCCACAAAATCTTTTGATAGATCCGCAGGGAAGGATCATTGGAAAAAACCTGCGTGGCGATGCATTGAATAAAAAACTGGGGGAAATATTTAATTAGCTAATTGCCTTTTATACAATTGAACTGCATTTTCCAGGCCAAGGTATAATGCATCGCATATTAAGGCGTGGCCAATAGAAACTTCCGCAAGGTTGGGAATATTTTCCGAAAAATATTTAAGGTTGTGCAGGTCAAGATCGTGGCCCGCATTAATTCCTAAGCCAAGTTCCACCGCTTTTTCAGCAGCGGAAATATAAGGTGCAATCCCTTTCTGATAATTTCCTTTTTCAAATTCCTGTGCATAACCTTCTGTGTATAATTCTATCCTGTCTGTTCCTGTTTCCTTAGCTCCAATAATCATTTCCGGAATGGGATCAACAAATATTGAAACCCTTATTCCCGCCTTTTGAAAAAGGGAAATGATTTCAGTTAAGTAATCTTTATTATTCAAAGTATCCCATCCATGGTCGGAAGTTAATTGGCCCAAAGCATCGGGCACCAGCGTAACCTGGTCGGGTTTATTGGCCAGAACAAGATCGACAAATTTTTGTTCCTTGGGATTTCCTTCAATATTAAATTCGGTAGTAATAATTTTTTTCAATTCAAAAACATCTGCATAGCGAATATGCCTTTCATCAGGGCGTGGATGTACAGTAATTCCATCAGCGCCAAAGTTTTGAATGTCTATGGCCGTTTTTATTAAATCAGGATTATTTCCACCACGGGAATTTCGCAAGGTTGCGATTTTATTGATATTTACGGATAGTTTCGTCATACAATTTGCATTTATCTCTTATTGCAAAGATGAAAGAAAATATTAACTTTTTTTACACTAACATTTGTTTTCCACATCCCTGCTTTATGCCGGTAAACTTTTTATCTAATATTAAATTGGATGATAAAAATAATGTAGTAAAAGAAATACTGGCTAATCCTGTTTTCGATATTTTTTAAGAGCATAATTATTGAATGTGATCGTCATTCAAATAACTATGTGTTTTTCATTTTTATCAAATGAAAAAATGCCTTCATTGCTTCGATTGTATTTTTATTCCTATATTAGTTTCTATTAGAACTATTTTTTTACCTGTTATTCAATTCAATTTTTTAAATGCCTGAACTAAAAAGAAGCCTTGGGCTTGGCCATGCTGCTGCTATTAATATGATTGACATGGTGGGCATAGGTCCGTTCATTACTTTGCCAATGGTAATAGGTATGATGAACGGACCTTATTTTTTATACGCCTGGATTGCAGGAGCATTTTTATCAATTGTGGATGCCATGGTTTGGAGTGAACTGGGTGCTGCATTTCCAAAAGCAGGGGGCAGTTATAATTTTTTAAAAGAGGCGTATGGAAAAAATGGCGCCGGTAAAATGATGAGCTTTTTATTCGTGTGGCAAACGATGATACAGGCACCTTTGGTGATTGCTTCGGCTGCTATAGGGTTTGCTAAATATTTTTCTTATCTCGTTCCGCTTACCGGTATTACAGAAAAAGTAGTAAGCGGAAGTGTGGTGATTTTGATAGTGATTTTATTATACCGAAAAATTGAAGCTATAGGGAAAATTAGTTTGTTTTTATGGAGCGGCGTTATCGTTACTATGTTTTGGATCATTGGCGGTGGTATTGCACATGGCAATTTTTTATCGCCTATTCAAAGTATTAATTCAGGGCTCACCATTGATTATGCATTCGTTACTGCCATTGGATTTGCAAGCGTGAAATCTGTTTATAGTTATTTAGGTTACTACAATGTTTGTCATTTGGGAAGTGAAATAAAAAATCCTTCAAAAAATATTCCGCGCAGTATGTTTATTTCCATTGCCGGTATAGCCGTTTTATATTTGCTAATGAATGTAAGCGTAGTAAGCGTAATTCCTTGGCAACAGGCAAAAGACAGCGAATTTGTAGTCAGTGAATTTATGCAGGTTTTGGCAGGGAACACAGCCGCGAAAATTATTACCTGTTTGATTTTGTGGGTGGCTTTTGCCTCAGTATTTTCTGCAACACTGGGCTACAGCCGTATTCCGTATGCGGCTGCAGAAGACGGAGAATTTTTTAAGGTCTTTGCTAAACTCCACCCAACAAAAAACTTCCCTTATGTATCGCTTTTGGTACTGGGCAGTATTGCATTTGTTTTTAGCATGCTGTTTAAGCTCAGTGATGTAATAAGTGCCATACTTGCCATGAGGATCATGATTCAATTTATTGGCCAGGCGATAGGATTATTAATTTTGCGAAGCAGAAAAAGTGAAAATATATTTCCTTATAAAATGCCCTTGTTCCCATTGCCCGTTATTCTGGCGATTGCAATGTGGTTCTTTATTCTCATCTCTACAGGAAGTAAATTAATGCTCAGCGGATTGGTGGTGATATTTATTGGAATGGTAGTGTATTTTATCAAAGCGAAATTTCAAAAGGAATGGCCATTTCAATTAGCTGAAAAGATAATCAGCTAATTACCTTATTCCTCAATTTCAAAATCTCCATTTGCATTTCTTCAATTTTTTCTAAAAGATGATTAATGGTTTCTAAACCTTCCATGTTGATATCAAGATCATAATGTAACCGTACAAATTTTTCAAGCTTTTGCATTTCATCTAATGGAATATATGAAGTTTGCCGGACTGATGTAATGCTTATCAATCCTGAATTTTCTAATGAATTGATGAATGAATATTCAATATTATGGTAGATACAAAAATCATTAACCGGTATTAAATCGTCTGGTTCCATATCAAGAAATTTAAGATGATAATTTCGATAATTCAGTAAATAATTCTTTTTGTTTTTGGGTTAGATTAGTTGGCAATTTTACATTCCATGTAATGTAAAGATCTCCAAATTGTCCTTCTTTTCTGTAAACCGGAAAACCTTTTCCTTTTAGCCTGATCCTGGTGCCATTCTGGGTTTCAGGATTTACTTTTAATTTTATTTTACCACTCAGGGTATCAATTGTTTTTTCTCCGCCAAGTAAGGCCGTATAGAGATCTACATCTTCTGTTTTATAAAGATCATTTCCTTCGCGCTTCAAATTGGTATCGTTTTTAATGTTAAAGGTGATGATTAAATCTCCATTGGGGCCGCCGTTTACTCCGGGGCTTCCGTAACCTGCCAGTTTTATCTTTTGTCCATTTTCAACCCCGGCAGGAATGGTGATTCTAACATTTTTTCCATTGATGGTAATGGTTTGTTGATGAGTAGTGTAAACACTGCTTAATGTTAATTGCAGTTCGGCATTGTAATCCTGGCCCCTGTATTTTGTTTGGCTTCTCCTTCCCCGAGAACCTCCAAAAAGAGATTCAAAAAAATCTGAAAAATTGCCTTCATCGCCGGAGGAATAAG
>DATCMY010000427.1:0-4388 GCA_036565505.1 Hanamia sp. | reverse complement strand
CCATTTACAACAATTCGCTGGCAATTATGTGAGTCCATAGTATAGGCAGCCATGCCAATACCATCGCTAACTACTTTTTTGGATTCGCAATTGGCTTGTGTCATCACATATTCTCCTTTCATGCGTCTTGCTTCACGCACATACATTTGTGGCGACCAGTTTCCGTTATCCATATATTCATCTTTTGGATACCCCCATTGCAGCATCAACTCACGTAAGTGTAAAGGCATGCGTTCATCATGCCCTATAAAATATAATAACCCTTTTGTATAGGCTTCATGGGCTTGCTGTATTTTTGCCCTCGTTGCATAATCGGCTTCGGGATAAGCATAGTTCATCCCAATCATATCCGTTGAGAAAGGACCATTATTATTGATGTCAGTTTTATGGTTAGGCAACAGATCAAACATCAAAAAGGACCCTAAATTTTTCGCAGGGTTTTTTTCGAGATAGCGCAAAAGCAATTCGTAGTGTGAGGCATGATAATCATTGGGTTTTGTAATGGCTATTCGGTTGGAAGGGTTATTGGTAAGGCATATCCTGAAATTATAGGTTTGTATTTTTTTATCGCCCGCCCCCTGGATATCTAAAGCTGCGGGACTGATGCCCCATAGCAAACCACTTTGCGGATCACCGGGGATTTTATATGGATCTATGCCATCCGGAAACTGATGCCTGTCTCGTAACTGAACACCATTGTAAGTTTCATTGTACATACTATTTGCTTCCCGCCCGGTAAAGTAGGATACACCTGCTTTCGCCATCAGGTCGCCTTCATAAGAACAATCAATGAAAATTATTGCTTTAATAATTTGATAGGAAGATTTGCCGGGCTTATCTGAATTTTCTATTGTTATTTCTTTAATAAAACCATCCTTCTTTTTTACGGACACCAACCGGTGTTGGTATAGTACATTCATTTTAGCTGATTGCAGGTAACCGAGAAAAGTTTGCTCTGCCACATGCGGTTCAAAAATCCATTGTTCAAATTTTCCATAATGCTGCCCTATACGGCGATAAAAATCCCTCGCAATACCTGTGATGGCATATTTATTTCCAATATCCGTGTATCCCAACCCACCGCTTGTTAAGCCCCCTACATGTTTACCGGGCTCAATAAGTAAAACTGATTTACCCATCTTTTTTGTTGTGTATGCTGCTATTACGCCGCCGGAAGTAGCGCCATACACAACTACATCATAACTTTTCTGAACCTGTTGGGCATGTCCTTTATTACTCATAAAAAGTAATATCAGGAATAAACAATTGTTGATATTTTTTTTCATAAACTTTATCTATTTATTGATAGTATTCAAAATATAATTGCGAATGATTTTTTATCACAGGAAATATTTTTATTTAAAGCAAGTAAGTTGCTTTTTAATTCTTCTCTGGTAAATTTTTATTACCAGATTAATTTACAATAAACTTTATTTTAATCGGTTGTGCCATTGAAAACATATTTCGATCCGGAATCTGAGCTTGTTGAAGTGAGCTTCCTGTGAGGCTTTCAAATAAATTAATAGCACAACAATTTTTATTTTAAATCATTCGATCAGTAATTTTTTTAAATATGCCGGATAACTTTCTTTGTCTATACTTCCATCTCCATGAGTAATACTGTCTCCAAAACAAACAATCCTATTGTGTGGCAAATTTTTGTTCATAATATACTCATATACTACAATTCCCAATATCCGGTATCCTTCCGGCGTAGGGTGTAAACCGTCGGTATTATTGCTGTTGGCTTCGTTTTGTATAAGGCTGCTTTTGTCCAAACCGATATTCCCAACTTTATTGAAAATGTGATGTATATTCAGAAAATACACCTTCTTTTCGAGGGCCACTTTTTTTATTACTTCATTTACCTCTGCCATCCTTCCGGATGGTCCTTCTTCACCATAAAATTTTCTTGGATGGCGTGTTAGCAGATAAGGTTCGTAATTGGGTAAGATATTCATTAATAAAACCTGTGATTTCGATTTCAAGATAAGATCAATGATCTTTCGCAGATTCTTTTCATACTGATCAATCGGTATGTATTTCACGCTGTTCATATCATTTGTTCCTACCATTAAAATTGTTAGATCCGGCTTATAAGCTAAACAGTCTTTGTCTATTCTTTCCAACAGATCTCTTGTATTATTTCCTCCAATACCTGCATTTATTACAAAGGGCTGTGTTGGTTGCTGGGCATTGGTTTTTAGGCAGACTGTAATCGTTAAAATAGCTACAACAGCGAATAATTTTTTTAAATTTTGATAAGAGAACATTTGCTAAAATATTATTTATGAGTGAATAAAAATCCGCAAGGTTTTCTCAATTCCCTGCGGATTTTATATTTTTAATAACCCGGGTTTTGATCCTTTACCGGATCCAATGCTTTATTGTATGCCATTTCAACTACCGGAATGGGCCATAATAAAAATTTATCTGCTACGGTTATCCCTTTAACGCTTAAAATCACCTGCTTTGCAATACCCAACCGTTTTAGGTCTAACCATCGTTTAGCTTCAAAACAGGTTTCATAACCTCTTTCCTGTATAACCAGATCAAGAAAGCTTTGCGCATCATAATTACTTACCTGAAAATCAGCCGGGGAAATTTGCATAGGATCATATCCATAGGCCCTCCTGTGTACCTGGTTTAAGGCCTCCATTGCAGAAGCGTCCGGCCCGCCATTAACGCGGCTTTCAGCTTCCGCATACATTAACAGCACATCCGAATATTTATACCATGGGTAATCATTACCAGCATTATTTGGATTTGTAGCTAAAGGATCGCTGTACTTTGCATTTAAAAGATTATTGGGTCCTAATCCAATATTCCACGAATACCAGTTGAATTGTTTCCTTAAATCATTATTATCCCAATTTTGGATAAAGGGGTTTGTAGTATTACTATAAATTGCATAATAACCGCCTGGCGCGAAATGACCATCCCCCGGTGCGTGTACATACATTACAAAAGGGAATCCATAATTTGAGCCTTGCCGTGAAAATTTGAGATAGAATATTTCTTCAGAAGTTGTTACAACATCAGGCCCGTATATTTTATTAAAATCTGATGCTGAAGTTACTTTTACCAGCGAATATTTATTAGATTGAATTACAGCATTGGCTTCATCTCTTGCATTTTGCCATTGTTGCAAACATAAATACAACTCTGCCAATACAGATTTAGCGGCTAACTTACAAGGGGTTCCAATAAGCCTGGGATTATCGGGTAGATTTTGTTCAGCATATTTTAAATCAGCAAGCGCCAAAGCATAGGTATCATCTGCAGAACTACGCTTTAAATTAACTGAATCCATATTGGCCTCTGTACGTAATATTACCCCTCCCCAGTTACGAACCATGTTAAAGTAAATTAATCCCCGCAAAAACCTTGCTTCGGCTATATACCTGGCTTTATCTGCATCCGTAAGATTTTTACCAAGCGGTATTTTTTGAATACAGATATTAGCGTTCAATATAGCCTGATAAAATAATTGCCAAAATGATCCGATACGTGAAACATTGGTATTATCAAGTCCTGAGTAGGTATTCAAACTTTCCTGAGAACCTCTTCCGTAATTATATTCCGCAGATATTTGTTCCAGGGAAATATAAATTGAAGACATTGCACCTTTCAGTGGGCCATAGATAGCATTTAAACCTGCTTCTACTTCAGCGGGAGTATTATAAAATGTTTCTGCTGCAATGGATTTAGGATGTTCTATTAAATCTTTTTTACAGGCAACTAATAGAACAAGTGGCAAAAAGAAAATGAATATTTTTTTCATAATATATTAAGTTTTAAACGTTTATTTTATAGGGTACATCGAATTCCAAACGTGAGCGTTTTAGCTGTAGGATAGCCAAAATAACTAATGCCCTGGTTAATAGAATTACCGCTACCAAGCGAGTTTATTTCAGGGTCGTACCACGAAAACTTAGTAATAGTGATAAGGTTTTGCCCGCTTATATACAACTGGATATTCCTTGTCCATTTAATAAGACTGGAGGGGAGATTATAGGCCAATTGAATATTTTTAAACCGTAAGTAGGAACCATCTTCCACAAAACGGTTTGAAACATTTCCCGATATGGACCTGGAAATTTTAGGATATTTGGCATTCGTATTAGTAGGAGTCCAATGATTATTATACACATCCACCGGCACATTAAGCCCAAAACCCAAATCAATAGTCTGTGTGGCATCCAAATTATATATATCATTTCCCTGTGACCCTTGTATAAATAGTGTTAACTCAAAATACTATGGGTTAAAAACCCATAGGTTGAAGGCATTGACTGAAAGTCATTTGAGTGTAGGCTAAAGCCCATTAAAAACTTTAAACTAAAGTTCATTAAAACTACTCAAGAATAAAATTCTGATCACTATTA
>DATCMY010000426.1:0-7104 GCA_036565505.1 Hanamia sp. | reverse complement strand
GCACTATAGAGGAATTTTAAAGAAAGAATTAGTTACCAATAATCGCTTTAAGATCCAAAAATTTACAGATATTTTAAAGATTGAGCCAAGTGATTCTAACGAGTATACAAATACCCTTCTTTTAATAAAGGATATTGATCAAAATCATCTTTATTATGCACTTTGTGAATGGCTTGGTGATATAATGGTAAAAATTATTCCAATTAAAATGATAGCAAAAACCAAAAATATTGTTGGTACTCAAGTTTGGGTAGACCCAGAACTATGTTCCGTTTATAAAGGAACGATTAAGTTATCAAATTAAATTTTAGTTCCAGCCGAGTCCCCATGATGCCGCAAGAATGAGGCGTGGCTTACAGCCAGGCTTCTTGTGTCTTAAGCACAGTTAACGAACCAATGATTGTAAAATAATTTTATCAGGCAAATCTTTCTTCGAAGTGTAATAATCTCTCTCCCTTGGTTCATGTCCGCACGAAACACATTGCAAAGTTTTGGTTTGTGAGGACACAAACCGTGGCAATTGAAAATAGTTCAAAAATTTTGTTTGAATAAGGTTTCGTTAAAGCTTATTTCAACAGTGACTAAAAAACCTTCCATAAAAAAAAATATTGAAGAAACTAATCCTGCTCTCATCGCTCAATTAAATCAGCAAAAATTAATAGCCGCTTAAACCGAACTCGGGTTAATAGAATTGTTTATCCGTTCAATAAATGAATGGATGGAAAAGATTGGGGCGAAATTAAAAATAGAAAGAAGAGTAAGTACCTACGTTGCAAGACATACATTTTCTACGGTTATGAAAAGATCAGGAGTAAGTACTGAATTTATTCAAGAGGCTTTTTGGGGCATACTGATATTCGGACAACAGAAAATTATCTTGACAGTTTTGAAAAAGAAAGAAAGAAAGAAAGAATATGCGGCCAGATTATTGGCGTTTTAACCCTTTCTCTTTGAAGAATAATAAATTTGTTAATATCTGATTTCGTAAAATAGTATCATGATTAAAAAAATTTATACAATATATCCTTTTGGTGAATTGGTAGTTTTGAAATGGCATAAAAATATTCTCAGGCAATAAAATGTTAATTATGGGGAACAAAAATATTTTAGAAATTAAGAAAAATTTTGATGAAGATGGATATGTTTTGTTGCCAGGCTTTCTGGATCAAAATGAAGTTGATCTGATCAATATCAAAATTGATCAGTTTATAAGAGAAAGAGTCCCTGACTTGCCTTCGAAACACGTTTTTTATGAAGATGACAGTAATCCGGAAACCTTAAAACAATTACAAGACCTAAATGTATACGATCCATTTTTTGCCGAAATGTTATTTGCAGGCAAGTTTAAAAATATTGCAGAAATTCTATTGGAGGATAAGGTGATTGGAAAAAATATTGAATATTTTAATAAACCACCCCGGATCGGCAAACCAACTACTCCGCACCAAGATGGCTATTATTTTATGCTTAAGCCATCACTTGCTGTAACTATGTGGTTGGCACTTGAAGATGTAGATACAGAAACTGGTTGTATACGCTACATTAAAGGCTCTCATTTAAAAGGAAAGCGCCCACACGGTAAAACCCAAACATTGGGATTTTCACAAGGCATTACTGATTATGGAAATCACGAAGACTTGGAAGTAGAGGAAATTGCATTTCCTGCAAAGCCGGGCGATTTGCTGATTCATCATTCTCTGACTATTCACCGTGCTGATGGGAATAAGAGCAACTCACGATCCCGTAAGGCTATGGGGTTTATTTACTTCGGGGAATCTGCAAAAGAAGACATCGAAGCAAAAAATGCTTATCAGCAACTTTTAAGTGAGGAAAGAACGCAAAAAAGTATGCAAAATAGTCTATGATAAATCCTCCCATTGTTGGACATAATACACACCAGTTTAAAGTCATAAACGGTTGGGGTAACCTGGATGCCAATTCGTTTCCTGTTAAAGATTGCCATGAAATGGTAATGGATGCATCAGGGCGTATTTTCCTGCTGACTAATGAAATAAAAAACAATATCCTGATCTACAATAAAGAAGGGAAACTTGAGGGTAGTTGGGGAAATGAATATCCCGGAGCCCATGGCCTGAGCATTCATTCAGAAAATGGGGTGGAGGTATTGTTTATCACTGATTGTGAACGCCACCAGGTTATTAAAACAACTTTGAGCGGAGATGTTTTAATGGTGATTAATTATCCTGTTGAAACAGGATGTTATGAGTTGCAGGAAAATTTTAAACCAACGGAAACTGCCATTGCTCCAAACGGGGATATTTATGTTACAGATGGCTATGGGCTACAATATGTAATTCAGTATAATCATAAAGGCGAATACATCCGGCACTGGGGTGGCTTGGGCAATGCAGATGAACAATTCAATTGCGTCCACGGAATTGCCATTGATACAAGAAATGCCTCCAGTCCTTCATTGCTTATCACTTCAAGAAACCATAATGCTTTTAAACGATTTACGATGGAGGGGGTATACATTAATACAATTAATTTGCCAGGATCTTTTGTTTGCAGGCCGGTAATAAAAGGGAAAAATATTTATGCAGCTGTATTCCGGTCCGGCAGTAATACCAATATTGGCTCAGGCTATATTACGATTCTTAATGAAAATGACGAAGTGATTTCAACCCCGGGAGGGACGGGGCCAAAGTATAAAGATGGCTGTTTAGAAGCACAGCAGCAGTGGGAGAAAGGGATTTTTATCCATCCTCATGACGTTTGTATAGATGATGAAGAAAATATTTATGTATGCCAGTGGAATTCCAATAAATCTTATCCTATGAAATTAGAAAAGATATAAAGCACATGAATATCATGTAAGTTTTAATACTTATTGAAATGCCGGTTATTCATGTAGGGAAACTGGAAATTTTATTTTCATTCTCCTGAAAAATAGTATTATAAATGCAAACAAAAGTAACAGCATCCATACAAAAAGCAGGCTTATCTTCAGCTCCCCTGATGAAACCTCTTTCCGAAATATCAATCCCAAAAAAACAATTGTCAAAAGCATGGCTGGTTGTAGGATTGCTTTGCATAGTTGGATGCCTGAATTACCTGGACCGTATTATGATTACAACAATGCGTGAATCTATTATAGGAGCCATTCCTATGACAGACGCAAAGTTTGGTCTATTGACATCAGTTTTCTTATGGGTGTATGGTATTCTTAGCCCCTTTGCAGGTTTTCTTGCAGACAAGTTTAATCGAAGCCGTGTTATAATATCAAGCTTATTCCTATGGTCTATTGTTACATGGTTAACAGCACATGCAACAACCTATGAAGAATTATTGGCAACCAGAGCTTTAATGGGTATTAGTGAAGCATGCTATATTCCAGCTGCACTTGCATTAATTGCAGATTACCACAAAGGCAATACGAGATCACTTGCAACAGGGATACATATGGGTGGCGTGATGGTGGGACAGAGTCTCGGATTTTTGGGAGGCTGGATTGCTGAAAAATATCAATGGTCATCAGCTTTTAATGTTTTTGGTATTATTGGTATTGTTTATTCTTTTGTATTATTCTTTTTGTTACGTGACCCAAAACAGGAAGATGAAGATCTACAGAAAATAGCCAGGCCAAAAGTAAATTTTTTTGAAGCCATCCGGGATCTTTTCAGAAGCCGTTCATTTATTTTATTACTTACGTTCTGGGGGTTGCTGGGCATAGTGGGCTGGATGATCCTGGGGTGGTTACCTACTTATTATAAAGAGCATTTTAAATTATCTCAGGGAGTAGCCGGATTATATGCTACCGGTTATTTATTCCCCATAAGCATTCTTGGTGTCATACTGGGTGGGTTTCTCGCTGACCGCTGGAGCCGTATCAATGCCAGAGGAAGAATACTCGTACCGGTTATTGGTTTATGCATAGCGGCACCTGCTGTTTTTATTGCAAGCGGCACCAGTGTTATCTATTTAACCATAGCTGGATTTATGGTGTACGGATTAACAAGAACATTTAGTGATACCAACATGATGCCTATACTTTGTATGATATCAGATAAGCGTTACCGGGCAACCGGTTATGGTGTGATGAACTTGTTTGCATGCATAGTTGGCGGTATTGGTATTTATGCAAGTGGGGTATTAAGAGATTCACATGTTAACCTGTCCAATCTATTCAGGATTGCTGCGCTGGTAATGGTTGTATGTGCAGGAATATTATTGATGATCAGGATAAAACATAACGGAAATGAGAAATAATATTTTATCTAATTTTAATTCCACTATCATATCCTACATAATTTAAAATCCAACATTTGAATCAAAGTTTAGTATTCATATTATGCCTGATGAGTTTTAATGTAGATACACTAAAAACGTATACCTCCATTCCGGATACCCTGGAAAAAAAAGCCCTGAAAGAATTACAGAACACTCTGGTAACACAAACCCAGTGGATTAAGGTGCATGCCGCAGAATACCTGGTGTGGACGGGCCATTCAGAAGAGGTGAAAAGGGAATTTTTGAAGGAAGAGAAATTACATGATACGGAGCCCAAATACCGTATTGGGATCTGGCGTGTTTTAGCAGAAGCAGAAAAATCACCTGGCCGGAAAATTCAATGGATCAATAAGATATTTGATGCTTTCAATGAAATAAATGGCCCTGATCAGTTACATGCCACCGAAACGCTTGCCAAACTGAAATTATCCCCGCTTGAAAAATACCCGGAAGCAACCCAAAACGCCCTGAAATCGGAAAATAGAAATTTACATACTTATGCACTCTGGGCGAGCGCTTATTCATCCGACAGTTCATTACAAAACAAAAGGCAGGAATTTTTGAACCTGGCTGTTTCGGATTCCAATGAGATAATTAGAAAAATCAGTGCTTATGTATTACGTAAATTGTGTGGATTTACAAATAAACAATGGATCTATCTGAGAGAAAAGGCCTTATCGGAACCGGCTGAATCGGGCGTGCGAAATAGCCTTCTTAATACTGCATTTGTCACCTTCCCGACAGGAGCTGGCGAATCCGGATCATTGAAAAAAATCAGGGAGGAGATGGTTAAAGGATACAAGGATTTTGGTGCTGAAAAACGAATAGAACTGGCATTATCGTTAGCTGAAAAAGGGAGTGCAGAAGATTTGCCTCTGTTGCAGATTTTCCTTGAGAATGGTGACATTTCAGAGAGATACGATCGAGTCAGCGGCGAGGCGGCGGATGTCCGGGCTGCAGCTGCATTTGCTATCTTAAAAATAAAACAGAATTCCAGGTAACATGCATAATTGCAGTCCAGGTAAAAAAATATTTAATCATCTAACTATTTTACTATGAAAATGAGAGAAAGCGTCGTGCTGAGAAAATTACGGGCAGGCGAAAATGTAAGTTGCATCAAAATCAATCTTGCCAATGCACAGGTTACTGAGCTGGCATCCCTGGCCGGGTTTGATTGTGTTTGGGTAGACCAGGAACATTCTGCCCAGGATTGGTCTGTTCTTAACAGCCAGATATGGTCAACAAAAGCTCATGACACAGATATCCTGGTTCGTGTACCGAGGGGCAGCTATAGTGACCTTGTTAAACCGCTTGAAATGGATGCCACCGGTATTATGGTACCTCATGTTATGGGCTTAGATGATGCAAAAAATATTATCAGGATGACCCGCTTTCACCCAATTGGCCTCCGGGCTATAGACGGAGGAAATGCGGACGGAGGCTATACGAATGTTGACTTTATGGAATACCTGGAGAAAGCCAACAAAGAAAGGTTTGTTGTACTGCAAATTGAGGACCATCAGCCACTGGAGGAATTGGATGCTATTGCTGCTTTAGATGGGTTTGACATGCTTTTCTTTGGACCGGGTGATTTTAGCCAGAGCATTGGCGCTCCAGGAGAGTGGAACCATCCTAAATTAATAGAGGCACGGAAAAAAGTTGCAGAAATTGCGAACAAACATGGCAAAATTGCGGCTACTACCGGAAGTATTGATAAACTTGATGAGTTTATTGACATGGGTTATAAATTTGTTTCCGTTGGAGCAGATGTTGTGGGTATGTCAAATTATTTTCATGGCCTGGTAAATCGCTTTAATAAATCAGATGTTAAAAAGATATCTGGTTTGGAGAGTTATAAATAAATCTTTAACGACTTTTTTCTTCTTATTCAATTAAACATGATTAATCGCCCCTTAGGAAATACCGGAATTTTTGTTTCAGAAATAGCATTTGGAGGTGTTGAAATAGGCATGCCTTATGGCATAGGAGTGAAAAGCCAGGATGATATGCTTTCAGAAAGTGAGGCTATTTATCTTCTTCATAGTGCAATTGATTCGGGCATAAATTTTTTTGATACTGCAAGGTTGTATGGAAATAGTGAGAATATTATGGGGATGGCTTTTAAAGACAGGCGGGATCAAATTGTTCTGAGTACTAAATGCACTCATCTTCGCAATCCTGACGGTACATTGCCGGATAGAAAAACCTTATCAACTGTAATTAAAGATTCGCTTGTTGAAAGTTTAAAGGCCCTTCAGACAGATTATGTTGATGTTTTTATGTTGCACACAGTGGATGAAGAAATTTTAAACATCCCGGAAATTTCCCACATATTTTCTGAACTGAAAAAATCCGGGATAGTTCGGGCCATTGGGGCATCAACTTACTTACCGGAAGAAACTGAGAAGGTGATCGGGGCTGGTATCTGGGATGTTATTCAGATGCCTTTTAATTTAATGGACCAGCGCCAGCAGGCTTTTTTTTCTTTGGCTTCACAGAAGGGCATTGGAATAGTTGTACGTTCTGTTTTGCTTAAAGGACTTTTAAGTGAGAGGGGTAAAAATCTTCATCCTGCATTGAAAGAAGTAGAAGTTCATATTGAATCCTACAATGCTTTACTCAATAATATGTCTCGGGACCTTCCAACATTAGCAGCCAGGTTTGCGCTGTCTTTTAAAGAAGTCTCAGCAGTTTTGATAGGAATTGACCGGATGGAATATTTATATAAATCACTTGAAGCAGCAGATGGGATCTATATGGATAAGGTACAGCAGGCGCAAGCTCAGGCATTAGGGTTCCCGGATCCTGAGTTTTTAAATCTTCATACGTGGAATCAGAAAGGCTGGTTTAAAT
>DATCMY010000425.1:0-2843 GCA_036565505.1 Hanamia sp. | reverse complement strand
AATCCGTAGTACACAAAGTGGAACTCAAAAAAATTGAAACCCAACAACGACGGCTATTAGAGTCTGGATAGCTGCAATGTGGGTTAAAATTTACATTTTTTGTAAGAGGATATTTTCAAATAGAAACACTTTTCATTTTTAAAAAATCAACTTTATCGTGGCGGTTTCGTTGACTAACGAAACGGCCTCCTTAACTCAAATAAAAAACCTCCGAAATAAATCAGAGGTTTTTTTTGTCGGGGCGGCAAGATTCGAACTTGCGACCTCCACATCCCAAATGTGGCGCGATAACCGGGCTACGCTACGCCCCGAAATTTTTTGCCCTTTTTCACAAAAGTAAGATTTGCGGAGAGGGTGGGATTCGAACCCACGGTACAGTTTAACCCGTACGACGATTTAGCAAACCGTTCCTTTCGGCCACTCAGGCACCTCTCCTACTTTCTGTAATTAAGGGTTGCAAAAGTAGCATTTGCAATTCAAAAATTAAAATAAAAATTAAGTGGTCAAATATTCTTTGTGAACAACGCATTTTAAGCCCTGTTTCACTCATTATATTGTATACAAAGAACAAATTTTTTTTAAAGTAAATTTAAAAAATCCCAAAAATGTATAGTTTGAAATAATACTTTTGGCTGATTCCATATCTACATGGCGGCCAATTGTACTTTCTGCTGAAGTTCAATTACACTTTCCTTAAATAACGTATCAGTATCCATTAGGTCTTTTACCGTTTGGCAACTGTGTATTACTGTGGTATGATCTCTGCCACCAAAATGCTCACCTATTGTTTTTAAAGAATTTTTTGTAAAGGCTTTTGCAAGGAACATAGTAATTTGCCTGGCCTGTACAATTTCTCTTTTACGTGTTTTCTGTAATAATTTTTCATAAGGCACATCAAAATAATCACACACCATTTTTTGAATGGTATCTATTGTTATTTCTTTTGATGATGATTTTATGAAATTTCTCAAAACTTTTTTTGCCAACTCTAAATCTATTTCCCGTTTATTTAGCGAAGATTGTGCCAATAGAGAAATTAAGGCTCCTTCCAGTTCACGAATATTGTTTTGAATATTATAAGCAATGTATTTAACTACTTCTTTTGGCATCTCGAGCCCGTCGTTTTTCATCTTTCTTTCCAGAATCTCGATCTTGGTGTCATAATCAGGAATCTGTAAATCGGCACTTAATCCCCAACGAAAACGGCTAAGTAATCTTTCCTGAACACCTTCAAGGTCTTTGGGCGATTTATCAGAAGTAAGTATCAATTGTTTTCCACTTTGATGCAGATGATTGAAGATAGCAAAGAAAGCGTCCTGGGATTTTTCCGCACGATTAAAAAACTGAACATCGTCGATGATCAAAACATCTATCAATTGATAAAAATGAATAAAATCATTGATGGCATTATTTCTTCCGTGATCTACAAACTGGTTGATGAATTTTTCTGAACTTACATATAAAACTACTTTATTACTATGCAGTCTTTTCACTTCATTTCCTATTGCCTGGGCCAGGTGTGTTTTGCCTAAACCAACACCACCGTAAATTACTAATGGATTAAAGGAAGTAGAACCTGGTTTTTCTGCAACAGTTTTTCCGGCACGCCTTGCTACACGATTGCAACCTCCCTCTATGTATGAGTCAAATACATACGTAGGGTTTAGCTGCGGATCTATCTGCATCTTTTTAAGACCCGGTATTACAAACGGGTTCTTAACAGGGTTGGTTGTAATTAAAGGAAAATCCATTTCATTATTTGAATAAGATTTGTAACCATGCCCCGGCACATCCATCATTACGGGCTTATTGTTACTATTGCCACTATCTACCATTATCCGGTATTCAAGCCTTGCTTCTTTTCCTAATTCTCTTTTTAAAGTTTTAGCCAGCAGGTTTACATAATGCTCCTCAATATACTCATAAAAAAATTGACTTGGTACCTGTATGGTTAATATTTTATCTTTTAACAGTACGGGTTTTATAGGCTCGAACCATGTTTTGTAATGCTGC
Source organism: Hanamia sp. (assembly GCA_036565505.1). Lineage (GTDB taxonomy): Bacteria > Bacteroidota > Bacteroidia > Chitinophagales > Chitinophagaceae > Ginsengibacter. The sequence goes on along the minus strand of DATCMY010000425.1, from coordinate 830 downwards.
CATTCAACTATATCTTTTATAATATTGAGACAATTACTCCAAACTATTTCGCAAGCATTATCCATTATTTTCCTTAAGCCGTTTTATATGTTTTAGAAATATGTTTTTCCGGGGGTGCCTCTGAAAAATTTAAACCAATAATTATTTGCAATAAATCTTTTCAGCAGGAAGCGAATATCAAAAGAATTTGTTGAAAAAAAAATTTTTTATTCTTTGATTTTGTGGTTAAAAAAACAGTATGCGGTTTTTGATTATCCTAAAAAAATTATTTTCTTTTACCCGTATTTTTTAAGAGCTATGCCCACATTGAATTATAAAGAAAAAATTAAATTTTTTCTATCCTTTTTACTTTATTCTAAAAAAATATTTTAATTAAAAAGCCTTAGCCGGGAATAAAAATAAATGTGCAAAACATTTTTTGATATTATCGGATTGTTCAGGGTGTTTTCAATTAAATGACTTTATCTTTAAAAAAAATATACACACATGAGTTATGAATTAACCGGGAAATTAATTGAAAAATTTGATACCATACAACGTACAGAATCCTTTAAAGTGAGAGAGTTTGTAGTAGAAAAATCTGAAGAGGTAAATGGAAAAGTAATTACCAATTTTATTAAATTTCAAAGCACGCAAGATCGTACAGGGATAATTGACCGCATTAATGTGGGTGATGAAATAAAAGTATATTTCAATATACGCGGAAGCAAATGGGAAAAGGATGGCCGCACCTCTTACTTCAATAATCTGGATGCATGGCGCATTGAGCAAATGTTACAACCCGGCAAAGGCACTTCTACTGATGAGGAATACCTGGAGCCATTGGATAC
>DATCMY010000424.1:0-10673 GCA_036565505.1 Hanamia sp. | reverse complement strand
CAATAAAATCACTTGAACCATCCGAACGGTCACTTACAGGAATATCAAAATTAAAAGAGGCATCCCTGTAACTGCTGATAGGAAGATTAGAAAGAGTTACTCCGGTAAAACCTCCCATGTTTTCAACATATGAACCCTGACCTAACAATAGGGTAACATCATGATTACCGAATTTTCTATTATAAGTAATTGTGTTCTCAATATTCCAGTTGAAAGACCTGTTTTCACCTTTGTTATAATTATTCTTGCTTGATGAAACGGTTGAACTAAGAAGAAAGACAGGAGTAAAACCAATATTGCCCCAATAAGCCTTTTTTGCTCCTACTGTAGAACGCAGTTTTAAACCCTTTATCGGGGCTGCTTCAACATAAGCATTACCAATAAAATCATCAGACCAGTTATAGCCACCTAACCTGGTTTGAATGTAAGCGATTGGGTTCGTCATTTCCTGTCCTACGTAATTAGAAATACCATAAGGATTACCATTGGCATCTCTGTAGATATCTGTGCGGTTATAAATAGTCGCGTTTGGCTGTGTAGTTGGATCGGTAATCACCAGTGGTGTAATTGGATCAAGATTAATCGCAGAACTTAATGGCCCTCCAAATTCACTATTTGTATTTCCAAGCCCTGTACTTTTTTGATGCGTATATCCAAGTGTTTGCCCAAAAGTAAAAATATCGGATATCTTATGTGTTGAGTTCAAACGGAAATTTATTTTATGATAATTGGAAATCTCTGTAGCAACAATACCTTGCTGATCCTGTATTCCCGCAGACGCATAGAAAGTTGATCTCTCATTACCGCCACTTAAACTTATTTCGTGCAAATACCTACGGGCAGAATTATTAAAGATGGCTTTCTGCCAGTCTGTGCCCAAACCTAATGTAGAAACATCATTAAAGACAATTGATTTTCCGGCAGCAACAGAACTTTCGTTCCTCAAAACCGCATATTGTGTTGCATTCAGAAGGTCAAGTACTTTTGCAGGTGACGAAGTACCATAAAAACCATTATAACTTACAATAAGTTTTCCTGCCTTTCCCTTTTTTGTAGTTACCAATATTACGCCTCCTGCAGCCCGGGTACCATAGATAGCAGATGAAGCAGCATCTTTTAATACATCAATGGACTCAATATCTGACTGGTTGATATATCCAATCCCTCCTGCATCTACAACTACGCCGTCAACAACCCATAATGGATTATTATTATTAAAAGTAGTAATACCACGAATACGTATAGTAGAGGGCGAACCGGGTTGCCCTGAATTCTGCATTATAGTTACGCCGGAAACACGGCCCTGAAGGGCTTGCTCGATACGGCCATTCGGAATATTCTCAAGGTCCTTAGCCCTAACACTGGAAATTGCTCCGGTAACTACAATTTTTTTCTGGGTACCATAGCCAATAACCACCACTTCGTTCATTATATTGTCGGATGGCTGGAATACAATATCTATAGTACCGGAAGCATTAACCAAACGTTCAATAGGCTGCATCCCTACCAAAGTAAAGACTAACGTTGGTTTTTTTTGTGGTACAGTTATATTGTAATTACCCTGATTATCCGCATTTGTGGCAGTGCGGGTGCCTTTTACGGAAACAGTTGCAGCTGCTCCAGGCTCCCCTGTAGAAAGGGTTATTCTACCAGAGACATTAATTTGTTGAGCCCACAGAACCGGGATCGCAATTAAATTAAACACAAGAAATAGCAAAGTAGTTCTAATTTTCATATAGCGCATTTAATTTTGAGTGATAAAAAACAATCGTTAAAAGAATATTACAAAAGTGATGTAGGAATTTTTCATTTCCAAATATTTACTACTACACTACTACATCATCCAATATATATATATGGAATTTGGAATTTTTATTACATCTTTACTACATCATTTTATAGTTTTGCAGCATATTCTTCATTAAGAGATTGATGTATGAGAAGGTTATTGTTTTTCTTCCTTGTTGCCCTTTCCGGACACAGCTTTGCTCAAAATTCGATAGGTTTATCCGATGTCATTAATTATACAAGCCAAACTTATGGGGCCGGGGCACAAAACTGGGATATTGAACAGGATGAGAATGGGATACTATATTTCGGGAACAATGAAGGGTTATTAACATTTGATGGTTCCTATTGGAAAATATTCAGGCTCCCGAATAAAACAGTCGTGCGATCCATTGAAACAGGAGAAGACCGCCGGATATATGTGGGCGGGCAGAATGAAATGGGTTTTTTCAGTCCCGGAGACCATGGATCCCTTCGCTATACTTCCCTGGTATCTTTATTACCCATAGGAAACAGGTCCTTCGCCGATGTATGGAATATAGTATCCTACAAAAAAAGTATCTTTTTTCGGGCAAGCCGTAAGATCATGGTGTTAAGCGCGGGTAAGATCTCCATTTATCCAAATGACGACTGGCGCTTTTTAGGAATCGGCAACGGACAATTGATAGCACAAGATCACGACAATAGGTTACTGGCGTTCATTGATGATCATTGGATGCCTGCTATTGACCAAGGTATACTTCCAAAAGATTTTCTTGTTACATCGATCATTTCCTATTCAAAGGATACAGCTCTTGTAACTACTTTGAAGACTGGTCTTTATTTTCTCGTAAAAAATTCATTGACCAGATTTTCAACAGTTGCTTTGGACAACATATCCAAAAAAAATATCTATGCATCTCTGAACATTGGTAATAACCATTTCCTCGTCGCCACAAGCCTTGACGGGGCATTTGTTATTGACAGGAAGGGTAATCTAGTTCAAAGTTTTTCAACCTTAGAGGGCTTGCAGAATAACAATGTCCGCCACGTATTTCTGGATAAGAACCTTAATCTCTGGCTTGACCTGGATAACGGGATAGATTTTATTGCTTACAATAATGCTATAAAAGAAATAACGCCCGATAGGCAGAATAAGGGAGCAGGTTATGCTGCCGCTATATATAATAAATCTCTTTATGTAGGAACATCCAACGGTCTTTATTATCTGCCACTGGATAACGCAACAGATATTAGCCTTGTTAAGGGTAGTTTTAAGCCCGTGGCACGATCGGAAGGTCAAGTCTGGAACCTCTCAGAGGTAAATGGCCGGTTATTGATGGGGCACCATGAAGGATCATTTGTGATCAATAACAATGTGGCTGAACTACTGGACAAATCTTCCGGGTTCTGGAACTTTTTCCCATTAGGTAAACAATCCTCTGACATGATGCTGGCAGGCAATTACCAGGGGGTGAATTTTTACAGGTTTGAGAATGGGAAATTCATTAATTCCGATATAGGTGCACACTTCGAATCATCCCGGATCATTGCGATAGACAAGGATGATATCTGGGTGGCCCATCCTTACAAGGGTATCTTTAAGATCAATTTTCATCCTTCTGGAAATACTACGATCCAGAATTACAGTTATAACAAAGGCCTCTCGTCTGTTAATCACTATTATGTTTACAAGGTAAAGAATAGGATAATAGTTCCGACTGAAAATGGGTTCTTTGAGTACAATCCGGTAACAGATAATTTCCAGCGATCAGCCTATTTTGAAAAGATCTTCGGAATAATAAAAGCCAATTATTTAAAAGAAGATCCAGCCGGGAATATTTGGTTCACCTCGGAGAAAAATATAGGGGTGGTTGATTTTTCGGGTAATGAGCCCAAAATTATTTATATAACAGAGCTTACCGGAAAATTTGTCCGAGGCTTTGATTTTATATATCCTGTGGATATGAAGAATATCCTGGTGGGGGGTGAAAATGGGTTCTACCATATTGATTATGAAAGATACAGGACAAATAATAACAGGATAGAAGTATTGATAAGGGGCGTAAAAGCAATTCAAACTGATAGCCTCATCTTTGGAGGATATTATGGTGAGGTCAAACCACGATCTCCGGAACTTGATTATCATTTAAACTCCCTGCATTTTGAATACTCCTCCATTCTCTATGGTCAGCAATCTAATATTGAGTATAGTTATCTTTTAAAGGGTTTTGATAAGAACTGGTCAGAATGGTTAAAGAGAACTGATAAGGAATACACTAATCTTCCTGTAGGTAATTATACCTTCCAGGTAAAGGCAAGAAATAATCTTGGAAATGAATCGGAGATTGGAAATTATAGTTTTACCATTTTACCTCCATGGTACCGCACAAAATGGGCTTATTTCATTTACACCTTACTTTTCCTGATCGGGAATTACCTTCTTTTCCTTTTTCTCAGGAGAAAATTCAGGACACAGCAGGTAAAACATATTGAAGAACAAAAAAGATTGCAATACCTGCACCAGCTGGAAATAGAAAAAACAGACCGGGAAATAGTAAGACTGAAAAACGAAAAGCTGGAGGCCGAACTGCAGCACAAGAATAACGAACTAGCGTCAGTTGCCATGCACCTTGTGCAAAAGGGAGAACTGCTTGCCAAGATAAAGGACCAGATGGTTCATTTAAAGAAACATTTCAGGAGTGAAAAAGATTCTGTCGATCTGAAAAAGATCATCAATGTAATTAATGATGAGAATAGAATTGATGATCAATGGGAGCAGTTCACGGTTCATTTTGATAATGTGCATAGTGATTTTCATTCTGTTTTGAAGAATAAGTATCCTGCCTTAAGCGGAAATGAATTAAAATTATCTGCCTATTTAAGAATGAACCTGAGTACAAAGGAAATAGCACAGCTGATGAATATTTCTGTCAGGGGTGTGGAGATAAGCAGGTATCGTCTTCGTAAAAAATTACAGATACCAACTGAAATTAATTTATATGATTTTCTTATACAGGTAACTTCAACATGATAAAAAAAGCAGATGGCAATTAAATCATTAAGTAAAAAAATAGCAGGGATCTTCTTATTGACACTTCTATATAATGAAACGTATGCCCAGTCCGACCTGCTCACGGATTTACCTTTCCGGAAAACCATGAGTTTAAATGGTAAATGGCAGTATATAATGGATCCGTATGAGACCGGGTTTTATAATTACCGATATAAGGAAAGAAATGAGAGTGACCGGGAAGCTTACTGGAACAGCGATATACCCGATAATAAAACAGACAGAAAAGAACATGGATACAGTGATAAATATATTTTGACTGTCCCCGGTGACTGGAATCACCAGGAACCAAAATTTTTATATTATGAGGGAACTGTATGGTATAAAAAGGCATTCGATTTTTCTAAATCCAATCCTTCCAACCGGGTTTACTTATACTTTGGCGCTGTTAATTACAGGGCCGACGTTTACCTCAACGGGAAAAAATTAGGTATGCATGCCGGTGGATTTACACCCTTCAATTTTGAGATCCCGGACGTTGTTTTAAAACCTAAAGGGAATTTTTTAGTTGTAAAAGTAAATAACAAACGGGGGGAGGATGAGGTACCTACACTGAACACTGACTGGTGGAATTATGGCGGCATCACACGTAATGTGGCGTTGGTTGAAGTACCCCAAAAATTTATCATAGATTATTTCATTCAATTAAGAAAACCCACTAGTGGCGAGGCTCCCAAAAATATAAATGCAGAAGTGGAAGGATGGATAAAACTGAATAATTCTACTGCCGGATCAGTGACAGTTGAGATACCGGAATTAAGATTTAAAAGATCATTTCCGGTTTCAGGAGAAAAACAAACCATTGCTTTCACCCTTCCTTCTTTACAATTATGGTCCCCGGAGAATCCTAAATTATATCGCGTTATTATCAGCACAGCAAGTGACAGGATTGAAGATAAAATAGGATTCAGAACAATAGAGGCATCAGGTAAAAAGGTATTACTGAATGGCAAACCAATATTCCTGTGGGGGATATGTATCCATGAAGAGATACCACAGCAAATGCGAAGGGCCTATAGCAGGCAGGATGCTGTGCAATTGTTTGGATGGGCTAAAGAATTGGGATGTAATATGGTTCGCCTGGCCCATTACCCACATGATGAAAGTATGACACGTATGGCTGACTCCCTTGGTATCTTAGTTTGGTCAGAGATACCGGTTTATTGGACAATAAATTTTGGGAACAAAGATGTATTTGAAAAGGCAAAAAACCAACTCACAGAAAATATTACAAGAGATCATAACAGGGCAAGCATTATCATTTGGTCGGTGGGTAATGAAACACCTGTGAGTCCTGTGAGAACAGCATTTATGCATGATCTTATCACGGCTGCAAAACAGCTAGATAATACACGGATGGTTTCTGCGGCTTTGGAGGTTAATTATAATTCTGGCAAAAACATCAATATGATCGATGATCCTTTGGGAGAATATGTCGACATCATTGCCTTCAATGAATACCTTGGCTGGTACGGAGGATTACCTGATGCATGCCGCACAGCAAATTGGGCTACAGGTTATGACAAGCCTTTGTTCATAAGTGAAACAGGAGCGGAAGCGGTGGGCGGCTTTCATGCGGATTCACTTACCCGCTGGAGTGAAGAATACCAGGAATGGTATTATAAAGAGCAGGTAGGTATGCTTAAAAGGATGCCGGATAATTTCGTTGGAATTGCACCATGGATATTGGTGGATTTCCGCTCCCCAAAGAGAAATAATCCCATCTATCAACAGGGGTGGAATAAAAAAGGATTGATTGATTATAAAGGGAAAAAGAAGAAGGCTTTTTTTGTGATGAAGAGATATTATAAAGAAATGAAAAAGAAAGTTTCCTTCTCCGAACTATGAAATGTTCCTTATTAAGAACATCATAGGCGGTGGTCTTCGTAATTGATTCGAGGTTGATGTTATACGAATAAGGCATTCCCGTTGCATAACTCAAAACGGCTTCGCCTTTTTGTTCTCCTTTCAAATAAATATTATCCCCTTCCAATGTTGTTGCTGTAGAAACCATTGATCTTATTTCTGCAAAGGCAGAATCACCGGTTAATTTTTCCAAGGTATACATACTGCTCAATTTCACCGGCGCTTTTGTAATCAAGGTCATATTCTTAACCCAACTGTCTCCAACCTTTACTTCTTTATTACGTGGTATTAATTTTTAATTGTTAAATGTCAGCTTGCAGGTGATTGTGCTGTCATTAATCTTTTATTTAGCCTTTAAAACCACCTGCTTTGCAGGTGGTAATGTCCTGACGGCTTTGCCTTTAAAATTGTTTTTTTTGTATTTTTTTTTGTGCAAAGCTGTATTTTAAAAAGCCCTTTGGTCGCTGTTTTCAAACCGCCTTCTTGGAAGGTGGTTTTTTTTTATTAAAAATTTACACCATTAATTAGTATAAACCGCCGTAATCATGTACCTTTGAAAGCTGGAAAATTAGCTTCCGCTTACTATAGAAACCTATCATTATACGCCTCGACTTATTGTTTAAAATCATTTTAAATTTTTCTTCTAAAGTTTGTTTGGCTCTATGCATAAGTTATTTACATTGGTGTTATTTTTTGCCCTCACAAAAACAACAATCGGTCAAAATAATTTTTCTTTTAATTGTAGAAAAGATACTACAATTGAGTGCACTACGTCATGTCTCACACTCAATACTACTATTCCTGATATTCATGCTTCTACTAATTTATATACCGTAAATCAAATAACGGCATTAACCTGCTTTAGAGGCTATATAGACCCTTCAACACCAGGGCCTTCAGCTAATTTACTTATTGATGACAGATATTCACCACCTATAGATATTACTTTCCCATTTTCATTTTTTGGAACAACCTATTCGCAATTAATTGCCAGTACAAATGGATTTTTAAGTTTTGATATTTCTAAAACTGGAAAATTCAGCCACTTTGGGATACTTAAGAATGGTGTTGTATTAAGTGCTAATGCAGGTGTGCCTGAAGATTTGCCAAGTGCTCTTTATGACAAGGCACTAATAATGGGGCCTTACCATGATTTGGATCCTAACATCTCGATAGCAACACAACAGATTAAATATGAAGTTGTGGGAACTGCCCCTTATAGAAAGTGGATTATAAGTTATTATAATGTTCCTTTATATACAACAGCTTGTTTAAACCTTAATAAAAATACCCATCAAATAGTTTTATATGAAACTTTGGGAATAGTTGAAGTATTTATTTATAATAAAGAAATTTGTCTTGCCTGGAATAATGGAAGGGCAATGATCGGTATGCAGGATTTTAATAAAACATCCGCCATCATGGCGCCTGGAAGGCAAGCCAGTAGCGTGCCCTGGGGGGCTCAAGGGATGAATGAGAGTTGGCGCTTTGTTCCTGCAGCCGGGCCACCATTATTTAAAAGAGTTGAGCTTTATACGCTTGCCGGAACTTTTCTATCAAATGGTAATATAACTAATGGCGGGAATAATTTGCTCAACGTTAGTTTTCCAAATATATGTACTCCAAGTACAGGTGAAACGTATTTGGTAAAGTCATTTTATAAAAATCCTAATAATCTGGGAAGTGAAATTTTGGGTATTGACACAATTCATATTTCAAGAGGAGATCCAATTATCACTGATTTAGTGCCAGCAGGTTGTGCTGCAGGTAGCAAGGGACAAATAAGTATACTTAGCCCTTTGGGCCCAACATATGAATATTCTTTGGATGGAAATACATGGCAACCTTCACCAGTGTTTAATGTATTTCCCGGAACATATATGTTAAGATCGAGAATAATTGGAAGCGGTTGTAATTCGAGCAAAGCAATAGCAGTTGTATTACAGTCTTTCGAGGCCGCAATTAAAGTTATTGTTACGCCATGTCCTGGTCCTCTAACAGCCTCTATTCAAATCTTTCCAAAATATGGAACGCCTCAATATCATTATTCATTAAATGGAGGGGCTGCTCAAGATTCAAATCTTTTTGCAAACTTAAAAGTCGGCGTTTATAAAGTATTGGTTACGGATGCAGGAGGATGCTCTTTTACTACTGATGTAGAAATTGATACAGCAAATTTAGCCAGTGCTTCTGTAACAAACACTGTTTGTGGACAGCCAGGTAGCGGAACTATTACTGTGATTCCGGGTTTTGGCGTCTCACCTTATTCGTATTCTTTAAATGGAGGTGTGTCTCAATCTTCTAATTTATTTACAGGACTTGCCGAAGGCACATACCATATCAATATAAAAGATGCTACATCTTGTAATTACACATTTGATGCTATAGTTAATTCCGATATCATATTAAATATCAACCCTGCTATTATAATGCCGTCTTGTTATGGAAATAAAAATGCAACTCTAACATTTCATCCTTCGTTGGGAAAACCTCCTTATTTATTTTCATTAAATAATGATCCTTACCAGGCTGATAGTGTTTTTAAAAATTTGGGTGCAGAAAATTATACGGTGCATATTAAGGATTCATCCGGATGTATAAAAGATTCTTCTATAACAATACAACAGCCAAATCCTGTAAGCGGATCTTTAATAATTACTCCTGCTACAACATGCCAGGCCATTGATGGGCAAATTAATGTGAAGGCAAATGGAGGCGTAATACCATTTATGTTTTCAATAGATAGTGGCGCTACTTACCAATTGAGTAATGTATTTAATGCAAAAGCCGGAAAATTTAATATAATTATAAAAGACAGTAATAATTGCAAAACTAATATTAGTGATACGCTCACTGCAATTGATGATAGAATTATTATAGATGCAGGTGTGGATAAAACTATATGCATTGGGAATTCAACTTCATTATCTGTAATCAGCAATCATCCTGTTAATGTTTATAAATGGAGCCCTGCCATAGGTTTAAGTGATCTGACAATAGCGACTCCTGTTGCTGCACCTTCAGACACCACACTTTATACAGTTATTGCTGAATCAGAAGTTTGCAAAGGCACTGATAGTATTAGAGTAAATGTGCTGCATAAGCCTGTTGTGAATGCAGGAAAGGATACAATAATTTGTAATAATACTTATGCAGTTTTAAATGGAAAGGTTACAAATAATTCTGGAAGTGTGAGTTATTTATGGATGCCATCTGCTGATATGCAAACACCTAATTCATCAACAACTCTTTTATATCCCAAAACAACCCGCCCAACAATTTACCGGTTGCAGGTGACGGATAACTATGGATGTAATTTTAAAATATTTGACGATGTTGTGGTAACGATGCATGGGCCTGTGCCTGCATTTGCGGGCAATGATACTATTGCTGCAATGGGAATACCCCACCAACTATTTGGCAGCGGCGGAACACAATATTTATGGGCACCTGCACATTATCTTGATAATCCTTCTGCGCAAAATCCTTTTGCTCTTTTACAAAACGACACAAGATTTTATTTAACTGTAAAAGATGCTTTAGGTTGTATAGGTACAAGCAGCGTATTTATAAAAGTGTATAAAGGCCCGGCCATATATATACCGAATGCATTTACTCCAAACGGGGATGGTTTAAATGATGTATTTAAGGCCACTGCAGCGGGTATTAGGCAAACAATTTATTTTAAGATATACAACAGGTGGGGCAAATTAATGTTTGAAACGCAAGACATAACAAAAGGATGGGATGGAAGATACATGGGCATAGCTCAACCAACCGCAGTGTACGTTTGGGTAGTAAAGGGAATTGATATATCAGGAAAAACTATAGACTTAAAGGGCACTGTAACACTAATAAGATAGATAAATGTTTTTTCTACTTAGGCTTTATTTTAAGATTTTTTGAAGTAATAAAAAATTTATCATTCATTCTATTTTAAATTCTTACTTATCTCATCATACAGGTT
>DATCMY010000423.1:0-11589 GCA_036565505.1 Hanamia sp. | reverse complement strand
CAGTGTGGGGTTATAATGTTTATCCGACAACGCGTACTGTTGATAATTTTATTTTAAATTTTAGAAGATATTTTGAAGAGGATAGCCGCAATCCAAAATATTTTCATTCCATAAGAGGTATAGGTTACAAGTTTATGGTTTAAATAATGAGATTAGCATACCTGCTTATCAAGCAGTGAAACTACTTCAGCAGCTTTTTCAAATACTTTTTTTAGGTGGTTGGTTGTAGAAGGTGGCGCATACAAATTAATCTCTACTTCTTCAATAAGCGAATTAAGCATGAGTGAAGTTCCCAATCCCACATTGCATCTATCCAATTCCTCACTCAATCTCTTTTTGGTTAAATCTTCCACCGGAACTTTGAATTTACCCGATAAATATTTTTTTAGAGAAGTATCAAGTACATGATAAAATTCAACATTATCCTGGCTTATTAATTTTTCATGGGCAAGCAGCAATGGATTTTCAGGAATAATAAATTCAGGTTCCTTCTCCTCAATTTTATTTTGGATATCATCAACTTTTATATTTTTTTCCAAAAGATCTTTACGACTATTTTTCTTGTTGATCAAAAAAAGGAGGGTCAAAATTACCCCTATGGATAAAATGATACCGACCATTAAATCGAAACGGGTAGAAGTAAAAAAGCTTTGATTTGCTGGTTCCTTTTTTACGTTATTTTTCACCATCGTATTATTGGGTATTCCCGTCCCTTTATTCACATACAGTTCCAAAGGCAGTGTGCGCAGGGTTTTATAAGAAGAAGTTGACGGATCAAAGTAAGAAAACGAAATAGAATCTATTGTATAATCTCCGGGCCGGTTAATGGTAAATGGGTAAGAAAAAGTTTTACCTCCTCCCATGGGAACAGTAGTTTTATCAACATTGTCTTTCACTTTTGCATCGTAGCCATCTATTCCTTCAGGCCAGTTTATTTTTGGTGCATTGATTAATTGAATATTTCCCTTCCCATTGATGGTAACATCGAGGGTTCCTGCATCATCAGTAGTAATATTATTTTTTTCAAGTGAAGAGTTAATGGTAAAATTCCCTACTGCACCTTTGAAATCCGAAGGCTTATTTGTATCAGGTAAAGGTTTTACAATAATAATAATGGGTTTGCTTTTTAAAGTAATTGACTTTTCAACTATGCCATCTTCAGGCGTGGTGGCATCTGCAAAATTTTCTAACATATTATAAAACTGATCTCCATTTTGTGCGTTGGCATACTCCGATTTTATAAATGTTACTTTATTATTGGCTACCAAAGGATCCAGCGTAATATTTCCCGGCTGCAAAGGGTACAACTGAACTTTTCTTAAAGTATAAACATTGTATTGACGGCCATTGTATCTTTCTATGCTTGCATTATTATTATCATTTACATCAAGGTCGCTCACAGAAAATCCATTAAATGAAGGTGCATCGGTTATTGTGGATTCTGATCGTAATCGGGTGTATAATTTAAATGAAACGATAATGGGCTGCCCCACATAGCAACTTGTTTTACTAACATCCAATTTTATAAAAAGATCTTTTTGAATTTTATCTGCAGCATTTTCTCCGGGTTTTAAAATGTAATCATCAAATTGATGAGTAGGAGATGGTTCCGGAAGATCAAAAAAAGGATTTGCAAAAGGTGAAAATGCATTTGCCTGATTGGTATTGGATTGTGCAGTAGAAGCATTGGTTACTTCAACAGTTATTGGAGCGCTCACATAATCTTTACCATCGGCACGTGCCGTGGCGGCGCCTACTGTAAATTTACCGGTAGATTTAGGTTGTAAATAAAAACCAACAGCAACGTATTGATTGGTTTTGCCATTTATAATTGTCATGCCGCTTTGTTGATTGGGCCCGCTGACAACATTGAAATTTTTAAAAGATGGAGGATTGATACTTTCTACATTTGAAGCATTTTCAACTTTAAATTGAATCTGCAATGTTTCATTTTTCCCAATTTTTTTTTCAGGGCAAATTGCGGAAAATTTTACCTGAGCAAAGGAAGATTCACCTGCAGCAATGGCTGTAAAAAATACCAGAAAAGTAAAAAACCTATAAACGCTGGATCGTAAAAATGTAATCATTTTCTATAACAACAGGTGAACTACAAATTTACTTTGAAATGATTTTAAAAAAAGGTTAATGAAATAAGCTGTTGTTAAAAATATTATGGCAGATCACCAAGCTGTGGCCTTATTACAATATCTTCCACACATGCCTGAGGGGAAAGTAAAGAAGCTGCATAAACCATTTCCGCAATATCATTTACCTCCATAATTCTGCCCGGCTTTATATCGCTGCCCTCCCAGGAAGAAGTATAAACAGCGCCCGGGTAAACTGCGGTTACTTTTATATTATATGGCTTCATTTCTTCCCTAAGATTTTTACTGAAACCCATTAAAGCATATTTACTAATGCTATAGGAGCCTCCATTGGCATAGGCTTTTAAGGCTGCAATCGAACAAATGTTAAAGATGTGCCCTGATTTTTTATTCATCATCGCGGGTAGCAAAGCTCTTGTTAAATGATAAGCGCTAAACAAATTAATATTAATCATTTTTTCAAGCGTACCTTCTTCTTCATTATAAATGCTACCTGGGATAAATTGTCCCGCGTTATTAATTAAAATATCTATTTGAATGTTTTGATCTGAAATCCATTGGGCAAATTTTGCTACTTCCTTTTTATCGGAAAGATCCGCGGCAAAATATTTAACAATTACTCCGTTCTCTTTACTTAGTTCTTTGGCAGCCTCAGCCAGTTCTTTTTCATTTCTTGAACATATAAAAATGTTGTTTTTTGCCGAAGAGAATTTGTCAGCCATTGCTTTTCCCATACCTTTGCTGGCGCCTGTAATTACAATATTCATCATTTTTTTTCGTTGTTTATTCAGGTAGTTTAGCAAATCTAAAATCTAAATTTTACAATATCCAATCTAAATTTTATCATGGTGAAATACCGGCATCTATTTTTTGACCTCGACCACACTTTATGGGATTTCGATGCTAACGCGAAAGAATCGCTTTTTGAATTATACAATTTTTTTAAACTGGAATCTAAAGCTATTGGCCCATTCAGTTTTTTTTATAGCACTTATTTAAATCATAATGCAATATTGTGGAGCCGATACGAAAAAGGGTATATCAGCAATGAGGAATTAAAATGGAGAAGGATGTGGCGCACACTGCTTGATTTTAAAATAGCCGATGAAACATTGTCTAAAGAAATGAGCGCACATTTTTTAGAAATTCTTCCTACCAAAAAGAAAGTCTTTGATTACACTTTCGAGATATTGGAATATTTAACTCAAAAAAAATATTCTATTCACCTTATTACTAATGGGTTTGAAAAAACGCAATGGAGCAAATTAAATAATGCGGATCTTTCAAAATATTTCACACATGTAATTACCTCTGAAACTTCCAACTCTGTAAAGCCCAATAAAGAAATTTTTGATTATGCCTTGAAAAAAACCGGGGGAAAACTTGAAGAAAGTATCATGATTGGCGATAACCTGGATGCTGATATCCTGGGTGCAAAAAATGCCGGTATGGATACTATTTTTGTAAATCACATTAATGCAGAATGCCATGCAGAGCCTACCTACATTATTCATCATTTAAAAGAATTGGAATCTATTTTATAAACAATTAAAGTGGGTGCTTTTATTTTACTCTTGGGATGGAAAGAGAAACCCAGCGGTCATCAAGAATCATTTTTCCCAGGAAAATAATTTGCCCCACATGCGAAGCATAGTGAGCCAATTGCCTGTTAATAGCGTCCATAACAGTTAAAGGTGCGTTTCTGATGTAAATGATTTTTTTAAGATCATCGCCACTCAAATCATTTAAGGCATAGAATAAACAATTCCAACCTTCATTCCATTTTTTCAATAATTCTTCCCTGGTGTTTATCGTATTTTCAAACTCAGCATCACGTTTGCGCCAATCTTTTTCTCCATCTGTGGTGAGGAAATCCGTCCATCGTGAAAGCATATTTCCCCATAAATGTTGTACAATGTTGGCGATACTATTGCTTTCGGGGTTATACTTCCAAAATAATTTTTCTTCATCAACCTGCTCAATGGTTTTTTCACTAAGCGATTTATAAAGATTGAATTGTTTTTTTATACTTTCTAAATAATCAGTAGACATAATTTTTTTTAATATTAAAATATAATATTTTTAAGGTTTAAATCCTATTCGTTCTCTTGGTGGTTGAGATGGGTTTAATAATTGTTTTAGCGCTTTAAATATGATCTCTATATCTTCTTCGTATTTTTTCATTTTGCCATCCTGTTTTATCATGGTTTTTTCTACCTTTTCCAACTTTAGTAAAATATCCTTGTGGTTCAAAATCATTTCTCTCATTTTAGTAAACACTCTTATTGTCTGGATATTTACTTCTATGGCCATCCTGCTACTCAGTACACTAGAAAGCATGGCTACGCCTTGTTCTGTGAAAGCCATTGGTAAATATCGTGAACCACCCCAACTTGAGGAGCCAATTTGGCTCCTCAAGTTTTCGAATTCTTCCTTATTTATTTCAAACATAAAATCTTCAGGGAAACGATCCATATTTCTTCTTACCTGTCTTTTTAATTTTTTGGTTTCTACCAAATACATTTCCGCTAAATCAAAGTCCATCATTACTTTACGGTCACGAATGAGGTAAATTTTATTAATGATTTTGTTTTCAAATACAGTGTGTACTGATTGGACATAGCATTTAGTTTTGTGTGAATTATACTATTTCTTCTATTTCATCCTCTGGTATCAACGTATCAATTGTTGCCAATACAGTTACACCGCCTTTTACATTTTGGTTAAGCGTTACATTTAATTCGGTGCCAACGGGAAGTAATACATCTACGCGGCTACCGAATTTTATAAATCCCATTTCATTTCCCTGGTGCACTTTTTGCCCTACGGAAAGATAATTAACGATGCGTTTGGCAACGGCACCGGCAATTTGTTTTACCAATATTTCCAGGCTATCGCTTTTAATAACTACGGAATGCCTTTCATTTTCTGTGGAAGATTTTGGGTTCCAGGCTACCAGGTATTTTCCTTTATGGTATTGGCTGTAAGCTACTTTTCCCGACATAGGAATTCTGTTGATATGCACATTAGCAGGGCTCATAAATATAGAAACCTGCAGGCGTTTATCTTTAAAATATTCAGTATCCGTTATTTCTTCTATTACCACTACTTTGCCATCTGCAGGGCATATTACCTGGTGGTGGGCGAGGGTAAAATTTCTTTTTGGCGACCGGAAAAAAGAAATGATAAACAGCAGCATGATTAAGCTTACACTAAAAACGATCCACGAAACAACCGGCATTGTAGCGCTGAGAAAAAAAAAGAAAATAATATTTAGGGCCCCAAAAATCAAAGCGCTTAATGCAATGGATCTATAACCTTCTTTATGAATATTCATCAGCTATGTTTAAAAACTTTAAATACAAATATAAAAATTGAAGAGGAGATGAGATGTTATATTTTTTCATCTCATAAATAAAAAATAATATACAAACACAAACGGAATTGCTACCAGTAATGAATCAAAGCGGTCCAGAAACCCACCATGGCCCGGCATAAAATTTCCGCTGTCTTTTACAGAGGCCATTCGTTTTAATTTACTTTCCAGCAGATCGCCAAAAGTGCCAAATACTGCGCTGCACAAAGCAATGATAATCCAGTTTTGCAAAGTGTAATAACCACTGGCTTTTCCAATTAATGCTAGGGTAATTACACAAAGAATAATTCCGCCAATAGTTCCTTCCCAGGTCTTTTTAGGTGAAATTTTTGAAAGCTGATTTTTGCCGATAAGTGAACCTGAGATGTATGCCATTGTATCATTTATCCAAATTGAAAATACAATTCCACAGGGAATGATCTTTAGGAAATCGTCATCTTTTCCCACTATGGGTTCTATTCGCATTGTAATCATTAAAATTATAGGAAGCGTTATGTAAATCAATCCGAGCAAGCTTTTTGCTTTATAATTAACCGGGTTAATTTTTTTCAGCAGTTTTATAAATTCATACCAGCAACCAAAATGGATGATGGTAAATAAAATAATAAAACTCCATTTATTCCACAGTAATCCTGCAAGCATTACAATGGCAAAGACTATGGCGGTTAGTGCCCGCGTTTTAAAAGTTTTGGTATCAAATGCCATTAGTCAATTTTCGGATTATTTTTTACCCAGTTTTGAAAATCATTGGGATCACTAATATCTTCTTCCACATATTTTTGCTTTTGCAATAAAGAAATTTCCCTGAATTTAATGAATGCATATATAATTAGCACAAGAGCAATTACACCGGCCCAAAGTGGAAAATTCTCCTCGATATCTTTTGTGGATTTATTTCCAGACATCGTCGTTAAATAAAGTGCAGTAACCTGAACTCCATTGTATAAAAAATGAAAAAATATGGAAAGCCATATGCTTCCGCTATAATAAAAAACTAATCCAAGCACTATGCCCAATGCGAAACGGACTAAAAAACCATAATAAGAAATATGAATAACGCTAAATAAAACGGCAGTTAAAATAATAGCAGGCCAGGGTCCTTTAAACCACCTGGTAAAGATATTTTGCAGCCCTCCACGAAAACAAACTTCTTCAAAAATGCCCGGTAATAAACCAATAATTATCATTGAAAATATATAACGTGGAAAAGAATTAATATTGATAAGAGCCCCTTCCTGGGCAGCTCTCGACGCTTCCATTGCCTTAAATCTGATTTCCAGGTTTTTGGGAATTGGAATCATTTTATTGATTTCTGCCAAAGCTCCGGATAGAGGGAAAGTAAGAATGAGAATGCCAATAACTAATAAAATTTGCCGGAAATTAATGTTGGTATTGAAGCCTATAAATTTTGAAGGATTGCGGTAACAGATAAGTGCAAAAATATAAACCGGTAAAAAAAACATAAAAAAAGTAGAAACTGCCTGCATCATCATTATGGCGTTATAATATTTTGGATTAAGCATGTCATTTGCCATTTCCATAATTGGCCTGCCTGTCATGACGAGCCACAGTACTGCAGAAATTAATGTACCCAAAATAAGACCGGCACCTATAAGACCCAAAAAAATCCCCAACTGGCTGGGAAAGCTAAAATTTCTTGAATTTCTGTCAATCGTCATTTTCTCAATTTTTAAGTGCGTAAATTTACAGCCAAAAAAATTAGTTCAAAGTTGAAAGTTGAAAGTCCATCAACCATCAACCATCAATCTTGAACATTCAACTTTCAACAATTAATCATTTGATAAAAATAGGCAACATATTACTTCCTGAATTCCCATTATTGCTTGCACCCATGGAAGATGTGAGCGATCCTCCCTTTCGTGCTGTATGCAAAGATAACGGTGCACACCTTATGTACACTGAGTTTATCAGTAGTGAAGGATTAATAAGAGATGCTATTAAAAGCAGAAAGAAATTAGATATTTATGATTATGAAAAGCCTGTAGGCATACAAATATTTGGTGGCGATGAAGAAAGTCTATCACTTGCCGCGAAAATTGTAGATGCTACTAATCCTGATTTATTGGATATCAATTTCGGTTGCCCGGTAAAAAAAGTGGCATGCCGTGGAGCCGGTGCCGGTGTGTTGAAAGATGTTCCGCTGATGATACGTTTAACCGATGCTGTTGTAAAAAGTACTTCACTACCCGTTACCGTAAAAACAAGATTGGGCTGGGATGAAGACTCCAAAAATATTGAAGAAGTTGCAGAACGCCTGCAGGATGTGGGCATACAGGCGCTTGCCATTCATGGGCGCACCCGTACACAAATGTATAAGGGAAGTGCTGATTGGACATTGATTGCCAAAGTGAAAAATAACCCAAGAATTACCATTCCTATTTTTGGAAACGGTGATATTGATTCTCCTCAAAAAGCATTGGAATATAAAAACCGGTATGGAGTAGACGGTATTATGATAGGCCGCGCTGCCATTGGTTATCCCTGGATATTTAATGAAATAAATCATTATGTAAAAACGGGGGAAATACTTCCTTCACCTACGGTGGAAGAAAGAGTGGCTGTTTGTAAAAAGCATTTAATAAAATCTTATGAATGGAAAGGTCCTGTAGTCGGCATTAATGAAATGCGCAGGCATTATACCAATTATTTGAAAGGAATGCCCAACATAAAAGAATTCCGCAGCAGGCTTGTAACCTTAAAAGAAATAGATGAAATTTTAGAAGTGCTTGATGAAATCGTAAATCAATACACCGGTTACGAATTTGAAAAAACGCCTATTGAATTAATTAATTATCATGAGAAGTGCCCGGTGTAAAAACGAAAGCTGATTTTTGATAATTTCCGAACTTTCCAAAAGGTTTATCAAAGAATTTCTTGCGGTGATACTGAAGAAGAAAATACTTGAGAAAGATTTCCATTTTCATCTACCAGGTATTTATAAAAATTCCATTGCGGTTCAAGATCATTCCAGCCATTTTTATTTTTATCTGTCAACCACTGATATACGGGCTGTTTGTTATTTCCCTTTACATCATTTTTTTTAAAAAGAGGAAACGAAACACCGTAATTTAATTTACAGAATTCAGCAATCTCAACATCGTTGCCAGGCTCCTGCGCGCCAAAATTATTAGAAGGAAATCCAAGAATAAAGATGTTCTTGTTTTGTTGATGCAAATGTTCAAGTTCCGTGTATTGAGGAGTGAAACCGCATTGGCTTGCAAGATTTACGATCAACACATTTTTTCCCCTGAATTTTTCAAATGAAATTTCTTCTCCATTGTTTAAGATAGCCTTCAATAGATAAAAACTTTCAGGGGCAGTTACCATTTTTTTATTTTTATGAATATTAATTCCTAAACCTGTTAGTTTGGAAATTTTCATCCGAAAGGGATAGCTGGAAAAAATTAGTTTACTAATGATGTCCATGATGTTAACCGATAAATTTTTTAAGCATTTTTAATTTGCCTTTAAAAGATGGGTATTTCATTCCGGGATCAAGCCATGTAGCACTTTTTAAAACAGGTTTTGCATGAGAAAACAATTCAAAAGTTTTCTTTCCATGATAAGCCCCAATGCCACTATTTCCTATGCCGCCAAAAGGTAAATTTATATTAGCGAATTGCCATACGCAGTTATTAATACAACCACCACCAAATGAAACACTGCGAATCCATTCCTGTTCAATTTTTTTATTTTTTGTAAATAAATAAAATGACAAAGGATTTTTATTTTGATGTACAATTGCCATCGCTTCAATGGTGGTTTTAAAAGATAAAACAGGCAGTATTGGGCCAAAAATTTCTTCTTTCATTATATCATCATTTAATGAGGTATCATTCAGAATGGTAGGTTCAATGTATAAAGTATCTTCATTAAAATTTCCTCCATAGAATATGGTAGCGTTGGTAAGAAAACCAATTAATGTTTTAAAGCGTTTAGTGTTAATTATTTTCCCATAATCGTGAGACGAAGAAGGATCAGTAGTGTAAAATTTTTGGATTGTTTCTGAAAGAGAAATCAATAGTTTTTCTTTTATTGATTCATGAACCAGAATATAATCAGGCGCTATACAGGTTTGCCCGGCATTTAAAAATTTCCCCAAAACAATTCTTTTTGCTGCTACTTCAATATCAGCATCGGCTTCTACAATGCACGGGCTTTTTCCGCCAAGTTCAAGCGTTACAGGAATAAGATCATTTGCAGCAAGTTTATAAATTTCTTTACCAACTGGTATGCTTCCTGTATAAAAAATATGATCAAACCGGAAACGTTTCATCATTTCAGGAATTATTCCGGCACCATTTCCTGTAACTACTTTTATATAATTTTCAGTAAACGTTTCTTCAATAATTTTTACAATAATTTTTTCGGTGGCTGTTGCCAATTCGGAAGGTTTCAGCACTGCACAATTACCGGCTGCAATAGCGCCCACCAAAGGTGTCATCAATAATTGTAAGGGATAATTCCATGGTGAAATAATAAGGACAACGCCCAACGGATCATGATAAATTTTGGAAGAAGAAGGAAATGTAACCAGCCCTGTTGATACTTTTTCCGGTTTCATCCATTGTTGTAAATTCCTGATGGCAAATTTTATTTCTCCCAACAGTAAACCTGTTTCAGTAGCCCAGGTTTCTTCTTTGCTTTTTTTAAGGTCAGCATACAATGCTTCATTAATTTCTTCTTCATATTTTCTTATGGATCCTTCTAAATTCTGTAATTGTTTTTTCCTGAAGTCATAGGGCAATGTAGAACCTGTATTATAAAAATATTTTAGTGTTTGAAGTTGTGGCATGAAGAATAAATTAAGGAGTACAATACAATTTACATTAAAAAAGGTACTTAAATCTTTCAAAATATAGAAAAGAGATTAGTCTGATTAGGGCCAGCCATTTAATCATTGTTAACTTTGATTTTTTAAAATTATGAATCAAATAACAATGGCAAGTGATGAATATTTTATGCAACAAGCGCTCAAAGAAGCGCATAAAGCATTAGAAGCCGATGAAGTACCCATTGGCGCTGTGATTGTAATGCAGGATAAAATAATTGCACGCGGATACAACCAGGTTGAAACCTTAAATGATGCTACAGCTCATGCGGAAATCATTGCACTTACTTCCGCCTTTAATTATTTGGGTGCGAAATATTTACCGGATGCTACCTTGTATGTAACCATTGAACCCTGTACCATGTGTTGCGGTGCATTGTATTGGAGCAAAATTGGAAAATTAGTTTATGGTTCACCTGATCCGAAACATGGAGGCCTTTCTTTACTTAACTCAACAGCAAAAAAAATAAATCCCCTTCATCCAAAAACAGAAGTCGTAAAAGATATTCTTGCACCCGAATGTGTAATGCTGTTGAAAGATTTTTTTAAAAACAAGAGATAAAAACTTGTGGAGATGAAATTAAATAAACAAAACCCTTAACTGGCAAAGTGTTTGTGATGATAAGGTTCATGTTACATGGGAAAGATATTTTTTACCCTTTGGGGGATAGGTATTTTTTTAAGTAAATTTGTAACTCTTTCATAATTATTCACTTTTAAAATAAATATTATGGCATTTACATTACCGGCTCTTCCTTATGAATATGAAGCGCTTGAGCCGCACATTGACAAACTCACCATGCAAATACATCATGATAAGCATCACCAGGCTTATATTGATAATCTTAATAAAGCGATTGCAGGTACAGAAAATGAAAATAAATCTCTTGATGACCTGATCAAAAATGCAGGAAAAATCAGTGTTGCTGTTCGCAATAATGGTGGCGGGCATTGGAACCACAGCTTCTTTTGGGAAATATTATCACCAACCGGGGGTGGAAAACCGGAAGGAAAATTGGCAAAAGCCATTGATGATGAATTCGGTTCTTTTGAAGCCATGCAGGAAAAATTTAATGCTGCCGGTGTAGGAAGATTTGGCAGTGGATGGGCATGGCTGGGAGTAAGCGATGGCAAATTGACTATTTGTTCTACACCCAACCAGGATAATCCTTTAATGGATGTTGCTGAATGCAAATGTACACCGGTATTGGGTTGTGATGTTTGGGAACATGCTTATTATTTAAAATATCAAAATA
>DATCMY010000422.1:0-13273 GCA_036565505.1 Hanamia sp. | reverse complement strand
ATCTTAAGGGTAAAGGCTTTTCAGAAAAAATTACCAGGTTGATTGCTTCGCATGTAGCCGCAAAACGTTACCTCACTTTCAAAAAACCTGTGTACTATCAACAACTTTCCGAAGCAAGTAAAAACACATTAAATTTCCAGGGAGGTCCTATGAATGATAGCGAAGCAATGGATTTTGAAAAAGAAGAATGGTTCAATTTATACATCACTTTAAGAGAATGGGATGAGAAGGCAAAAGAAGAAAATATTCCATTGCCGGATCTTGAGCGATACCGTGCTTTGATGATTCAACATTTATCACAACCAAAAAATTTTATTAATGAGCATTGAACTAGTCGTATTTGATATTGCGGGCACCACCGTAGCAGATAATGGGAATATAAATGATTTTTTTAGAAAGGCTTTTTCTAACGCCGGAATTATTGTTGGAACTTCTGATATAGACCAGGTGATGGGTTATAGAAAGAGAGAAGCGGTACAAATAATACTTGATAAGTACATGTTTGGTTTTGAAAATAATTCTGAGATAGGTGATACCATTCATGAAGATTTCACCAACCAGATGGTAAATTTTTACGAAACCTGTGAAACTCTTGTGCCATTATCTTATGCCGAAGAAGTATTCCGGGAATTGCAAAGTAATCATATAAAAGTAGCGCTCAATACGGGTTTCACCAAAAGGATTACTACACCCATATTAAAAAGGTTGAGGTGGGATAATTCAACTTTCATAAACGAAGTTATTTGCAGCGATGAAGTTCCTGAAGGGCGACCTCATCCATATATGATACAAAAACTGATGCAAAAACTTAACCTCACTGACTCTGAAAATGTAGCAAAAGTTGGTGACACAAAAGTTGATATCGAAGAAGGTAAAAATGCAGGTTGTGGCCTTATAATAGCAGTAACAACTGGTGCTTACACAAAAGAAGAACTGGTGCAATACCAGCCGGATTACATCATTGATTCATTACAAATTTTGCCTTCATTAATACTCTAAAATGCAGGCTATATCTTTAAAAAATCACCAGCTTAAATACCGCGATACCTATGTCGCCGTGTTTGCATCAATTATTACATTTGCTACCTATGCATCTGTGTATGCATTTAGGAAACCCTTCACAGTCGGTAGTTTCAGCAAGGCGCCTCTTATTTTTGGATTGGCTTATAAAGACGCTTTGGTAATAAGCCAGGTCCTTGGCTACATGTTGAGTAAGTTTTATGGAATAAAATTTATAGCTGAATTAAAGAACTTCGGAAGAGGGAAAATTATTCTATTACTGGTTGGTATTTCATGGATTTCATTATTGCTTTTTGCACTGGTTCCCGCTCCTTATAATATTATTTTTTTATTGATAAATGGTTTTCCGTTAGGTATCATTTGGGGAATTGTTTTTTCATTTGTAGAAGGAAGAAAAGCAACTGATTTTATAGGCGCTTCCCTTGCAGTAAGTTTTATCTTTTCATCAGGGTTTGTTAAGTCTGTTGCAGAATATTTAAAGGTCAATTTTAATGTTACTGACTGGTGGCTTCCTTTTCTTACAGGACTTGTTTTTATCCTGCCATTACTATTTTTTGTTTATTTATTAGAGAAAATACCGCCGCCGTCGGAAGGTGATATTGAAAACCGGATTATTCGTTTACCCATGACAAAAGTGGAAAGAAAAAATTTCTTTTCAGAATTTCAATATGGTTTGATCGTCCTGATTATTTTGTATGTTTTCCTGACAGTTTTCCGCGATATCCGCGATAATTTTGCAGCCGATATATGGCGGGAATTGGGTTTTGGCAACCAGCCATCAGTGTTTACTGCTACAGAAATTCCTATTACTATTATTGTTTTGATATTAATTGGCAGTATGATTCTTATTCGCAATAATCGCAAGGCGCTTATGATCACCCACATTATTATTGTGGCAGGATTTTTATTGTCAGGCATCAGTTCATGGATGTTTATTAACCACCATCTTTCTCCTTTTATGTGGATGACATTAGTTGGGCTCGGATTATATATTGGCTATATTCCTTTCAACTGTATCATATTTGAACGCCTTATAGCAACTTTTAAAAAGGGTGGAAATGTTGGCTTTCTTATGTATGTGGCCGATTCATTTGGTTACATGGGTAGTGTGGTTGTCATCATAAGTAAATCCGTCTTCACTAATAAATTGCCATGGGCAACTGTGTATTCTAACGGGGTAATGTATTTGTCTGTTATAGGAGTTATTGGAACTTTTATGGCATTACGTTATTTTAATAAAAAATATAAGAATGACTTAATTAAAACCGAATTCATTAATTCGGAAAATTTAAATCTTATTGAATCTAATCCCATTTATTGAAAAAGAAAATTAAATAAGGCTTCATGAGTAAATCAGCAATAGTAATAGGCGCAGGAATTGTAGGACTGGCAACCGCACGCGCTCTTTCATTAAATGGGCTTAAGGTAACCGTTATTGAAAAATCCGGCAAAGCAGTTGGAGCTTCTGTAAGAAATTTTGGAATGTTATGGCCCATTGGCCAGCCGGATGGATTGCTTTATAACCGGGCTGTTCGCAGTAGAAGTATTTGGAAAGAAATCGCGGATGCAGCCGGTTTTTGGTATGATGAATGCGGCAGTCTTCACCTGGCTTATCATCAGGATGAATGGCAGGTATTGCAGGAATTGAAGGAAGCATTTGGCAAGAGTGATCGCCCGGTAAGTTTACTGACTACCTCTGAAATTACCGGAAAAATAAATGGTGTTAATCCAAAAAATTTAATTGGCGGATTGTTTAGCGCCACTGAAATGATCATTGATCCAAGAGAGGCAATCGCGACATTGCCCAAATACCTATATGAAAATCACGACGTTCATTTTATGTGGAATAAAAATGTAAATGCAGTTGAAAAGAATAAGGTTTGGATGGGGACTGAGTTTTTGGAGGCAGATATTATTTGTATTTGTTCGGGCGCGGATTTTGAAACATTATATCCTGAAAAATTTGCTGAACTTAATATCACTAAATGCAAATTGCAAATGATGCGGTTTGTAAATACAGTAAATGATTTTAAAATAGGTACTTCATTATGTGGTGGTTTATCTCTTATTCATTATGAAAGTTTTAAGGCAGCACCTTCATTGCCATTACTAAAAGAAAGATACCAAAATGAAATGAGCCCTTATTTGGAATCAGGTATTCATGTTATGGTTTCTCAAAACGGAAATGGTGAACTTACCGTTGGCGATTCACATGAATATGGCAAAACTTTTTCACCTTTTGATGAAACTCACATTAATGATCTAATCATTAATTACCTCAACACATTTGCGCTTACAGAAGACTGGAAATTAATTCAATCATGGCATGGCATTTACCCCAAAATGACCAATGGTAACACAGATGTCTTTTTAAAAGCAGAAGAAGGAGTATATATAATTAATGGACTTGGCGGCGCTGGTATGACTTTATCTTTTGGATTTGCTGAAGAAGTTGTAGAAACGATTACCTGATTTTTTAAAAAAGTATATACATTCTAACAAAAGTATAACCTGGTTAGAATGGTCTTATATTCTACAATTAATTTCCCTGTTTTTTTAAATTACTTCTTTTTCAAAAAACAGGTTTTGAGGACAATCATGCTTCCATTCACCCTGCCTTCAATAGCTTCATCGTCATCAGTGAGGCGTATATTTTTTATTACGGTTCCCTGTTTTATATTTTCCGACATGCCCTTTACTTTTAAAGTTTTAATTACCTGTACAGTATCTCCCGCGTTCAGAGGGTTTCCATTGCTGTCTTTCACTATTATATCTTCCATAAGTGTATAATTTAATCTAATTTTTCTTATTTCCTGTTTTGGGTTCAGGAGGATTTCCTCTGTAATAAATAATCAAACCATTTAAAAAATTACGTAAGATCTGATCACCTGCTTCTACATAGCCCGGCTGATCTTCATTTCTAAAAAGATCGCCCAAAGCACCTTTGCTTATTTCAAAATCTACTAAAGAAAGTATTTGAATAATGTCATCGTTGCGAAGAGAAAGCGCGACTCTCAATTTTTTCAGAATATCATTATTGGTCATTTTGTAAAAAATTTAAAAACTTACACCGATTATCAAATCATAGCCGGTTTTGCCGAAGCAAAGAAACAAAAACTCCTCTGCTTAAGTTAATTTTCTTTGTGAAGTTGTTATTACCGGGTTTCGATGTATGCAGGTTTATCATTAAGTACCTATAAAGATTAATTTCCAAAGGAAGTCTATATTATTTTGCTCTTTTCTGCGTTATTGAAGGAATAAAAAATATTTTCTTGAAAAAATTCTTTTCATTTTTTATCCTTTTTGCAGGCATACAATATGCAATAGCCCAGCCGTCAAATGATACAACGAAACTGATTCCTCAAAAAGATAATATCATTACTCCGGAAACTATTCTTAAAATTGAGAACCTGGGGCCGCTGATTAATACTTCATTGCCCGAACTAAGACCTACTATTTCTGCTGATGGAAATTTATTATTTTTTATCTGTCAAAACCATCCTTACAATACCAAATACAATACAGTACCTAACTCACAGGATATCTGGTTTTCGGGAAGAGACAGTGCAGGGAAATGGAGCAAGGCAGTGCATTTGGGATATCCTTTAAATACGGTGGAATATAATGCCGTGTTTTGGATATCGCCGGATAATAACAGGATTTTGATAAGAAATGCATTTATTGATGGTGATTATTTTGGTAATGGAGTAAGTCTGTGTTACCTCACCAAATATGGCAACTGGAGTAAACCCAATATGCTGAAAATTAAAAACTATGAAAAGTACGACAGGGGCCGCCAATACGGGGCCAGTATGGCAAATGACGGGCAGACACTTTTACTTTATTTGTCAGAGGAAAAAGGTAGTTCCAATAATGATCTTTATGTATGTTTTTTAGAAAAAGATGGTACCTGGACAGAACCGAAAAGCCTTGGAAAGAAAATAAATCTGAAGAATTATAATGAAATGACTCCCTACATGGCATCTGATGGTGTAACATTGTATTTCAGCAGTGATCGCCCGGGTGGTTTGGGTGACAACGATATCTGGATGGCAAAGCGCCTTGATAAATCCTGGCAAAAATGGAGCGATCCAGTTAACCTTGGCAGCCCAATAAATACACCAGATTGGGATGCATTTTTTACTTTAGATGCAGGTGGCGAATATGCATATATGACTACAGGACTTAACACATATGGTTCAAGTGATATTGTGCGTGTAAAATTATTGGAAAAAGAAAAACCTGATCCGGTTGTATTGGTAAGTGGTAATGTATATAATGCCAAAACAAATGAACCATTAAGCGCTTCTTTGGTGTACCAGACATTACCTGATGGTGCAGTAGCGGGTAATGGAATATCCAATCCGGTAGATGGTGCATTTAAAATTGTGTTACCCTACGATAAGAATTATAGCATCAGCGCAAGCGCCGATCATTTCTTTGCCATATCTGAAAACCTGAACCTCGATTCATTAGTGAAAGCAGGCTACAAAGAGATTCATAAAGATTTGTACCTGGTGCCGATTGAAATAGGGCAGGTGGTAAGATTGAACAATGTATTTTTTGATTTTGATAAATGGGATTTGAGGCCTGTATCTTACATTGAACTGGATAGAGTAGTAAAACTGCTGACTGAAAATCCTTCTATAGAAATTGAAATGAGCGCTCATACAGATAGCAGAGGCACTGATGATTATAATTTTAAATTAAGCGATAACAGGGCCAGGTCTGTAATGGAATATATTATTTCAAAAGGAATATCGAAAGATAGAATTACTTCGCATGGCTATGGAGAAACAAAGCCGGTAGCTACCAATGATACGGATGAAGGAAGGCAATTGAACCGGAGAGTGGAGTTTAAAATATTGAAGAATTAAAGAGAAGAATTTTTCCGGTAATTTTATCTCATGTTTATAAAACCTCAATCCTCTGCAAGATTTATTTGCACATTTATAATTTTCATTTTATTTGTTCAAAATATCTCTGCGCAAAATAAAAGGTATAGAGATTCTATTCTCTCTTACGAGCAGCATTACATTAACACACATGAAGTAGTTGGTAAAGATGACAGAAAGTATATTCACTTTTATGATATTGATAAAAGCTATCGTGTAACAGCCACTATTAAACGAATTACAGACACAGAAGGTTTTGACATGATTACGTCATCAGGCATGAAGCAGAAATATTTTAAGTATGGACTTCTTACTTTTAAATTGCACAAGTCAATACAGCATTTATATGTTTATCAATCTGCATCATTAATGCAACAGGAAAAATATAAAGACTATTTATTTGTACCATTCGGAGATGCCACTTCCGGATTTGAAAGCTATGGCGGTGGCCGTTACCTTGAATTTTATGTTTCTGATATAAAAAATAACCACGTAGTACTTGATTTTAATAAGGCCTACAATCCTTATTGTGCCTATACTACAGGATACAACTGTCCTCTTCCTCCAATGGAAAATCTTTTAAAGGTTCCTATTCCAGCCGGAGAGAAAAATTATGGAAAACCAATTCATTAAAAAAATGCTGATTGGATCCGAATGCATAAAAAAAACTCATTGCCTGGTATTGCCACCTGATTGTAAATAAAATTTTTCAGTTATTTTTTTTCTACAAATATTAATTTTCACATTTTCTAATGATCAGCTCATCAGAGTTTTCCTTTATTTTTATTGCTAAAATTTATTTTTAAATGAAACATTTTACTTCTTTATGCTTTTGCCTGTTAGCAGGAATTATTTTTTCGCAAAGTATTTCAGCACAGGATTCTACTTCTGTTTATAACAAAAACAAGGTGTTTGATCCTTTATTTATGGATCATGATGGTACAGAGTTTAGAAGCGCAAATGGAGCGCCTGGGCCTAAGTATTGGCAAAACAGTGTGAACTATACTATTCATTCCACGTTGGATGAAAAAGATACAACGCTTAAAGGAGACGTAACAATTAACTATACCAATAACAGTCCGGATGAATTAAATTATATATGGTTACAACTGGACCAGAATCTTTTCAATCCCGATTCCCGCGGAGCGGCTACCACATTGATTTCTGGCGATCGTTTTGACGTAAAGGGTTATACAAAAGGCGGATATCATATTCAATCTGCAACGGTAATTTATAATGGACAGACTTATGATATTCCCCCCGTTATTACAGATACACGGATGCAATTGCGTTTACCTTTTTCAATAAAACCTAATGGAGATAAAATAGAAATTAAAGTAAATTATTATTTCTCTATTCCACAATATGGTGCCGATCGTATGGGAAGGCTGTATACAAAAAATGGCGTTATCTATCAATTAGCCCAATGGTATCCGCGTATGTGCGTGTATGATAATGTGAAAGGCTGGAATACTTTGCCCTACATGGGTTTGGGAGAATTTTATTGCGAGTATGGAAACTTTGATTATTATGTTACGGTACCTTCTGATATGATTGTTACAGGTTCCGGTGATTTGCAAAATGCTGAACAAGTATTAACAGCTAATGAAATCAATAAATTGAAGGCTGCACATAAAAGCGACAGTACAGTTCATATCATCACTGAAGATGAAGTAGGCGCCGCATCAACACGGCCTAAACAAAACGGCACATTGACCTGGCATTTTAAAATGACTAATTCACGGGATGTTTCCTGGTCTGCTTCCAAAGCTTTTATATGGGATGCTGCCCGTGTCAATTTTCCTTCAGGTAGAAAAGGGATTGCTATGGCGGTTTATCCTGTGGAAAGTAAAGGGCTTTATGCTTATGGAAGAGCTACTCAATATTTAAAACAAAGCATTGAATTTTATTCTAAAAATTATTTTGAGTATCCATGGAACTCTGCAGTAGTAGTTGCCGGAGTAGCATTGGGAATGGAATACCCCGGAATAATTTTTTGTAGTTACAAAATAGGGAAAGGAAATTTATGGCACGATGTAACGCATGAAATCGGGCACAACTGGTTTCCAATGATCGTGGGAAGTAATGAAAGAAGGTATATGTGGATGGATGAAGGAATGAATACTTTTATCAATGGTTATGCATCCAATTCGTTTAATCATGGTGAATATGGCGATACCACCAATAGGAGTATTTTGGGAATGGCCAGGGTAATGATTAACAGCAAAGATCCTCTGATAACACCTCCCGAATCAATGAGTTTAAAGGATTATGGCCAGTATTATTTCAAAACAACAACCGCCTTAAACATTTTGCGTAATTCCGTTATAGGTCCTGACAGATTTGACTACGCCTTTAAAACTTATATCAACCGCTGGGCGTTCAAACATCCACAACCGAATGATTTTTTCAGAACCATGAATGATGCTGCAGGTGATGATCTCAATTGGTTTTGGAAGGAATGGTTTTATGAGACCTGGAAATTGGACCAATCAGTAAAAGATGTAAAATATGTAAATGATTTGCCAGCCAACGGAGCGCTTATTACAATTGAAAATTTACAAAAAATGGCATTGCCTGCCATTGTAAAAGTTACCGAACAAAATGGAAATTCACAGGAAATTAAATTACCGGTAGAAATTTGGCAACGTGGCAGCGAATGGACTTTTAAATACAATTCCAGTTCACCCATTACCTCGGTTGTTTTGGATCCCAATAACCAATTGCCGGATATCAACAGGAAAAATAATATTTGGAAAGCAGAAAAATAATTTTAAAAAATAATCCGGCATTTTTCAGGTTTATCTCACCTTCCGGCATCATCCGGAAGGTGGGATAATAAATTACAAAAGGTTTTTCTATTATAATATGAAATGAGAATTTACTATTCAGATTGAAGGTTGCCGGTTTAATTAAACTTCAACAATAAATCAAATCAACAATTTATCTTCGCCTTCATGTCGAAATTTTTAATAATTGGTTTAGGAAATCCAGGTTCTGAATATGCGCATACAAGGCATAACATAGGTTTTGATGTGATAAGCGCCTTTGTTCTAAAACACAATTCTTTTTTTCAGCCAGGAAGACTGGCTGACGTAGCTGAAATAAGATGGAAAGGAAAAATATTTGTTTGCATAAAGCCTTCTACTTTTATGAACCTTAGTGGCAAATCTGTAAAATATTGGTTGGATAAAGAAAAAATAGCCATTGAAAATTCACTAACCATTGTAGATGACCTGGCGCTTCCATTAAATAAATTACGCTTACGCAAAAGTGGTAGCGATGCCGGCCACAATGGTTTGCGAGATATTCAAAACACTCTGGGCACAGATGCTTACCCCAAACTACGTTTTGGAATTGGAAACCAGTTTCCAAAAGGAATGCAGGTTGATTTTGTGCTGAGCAAATGGCTTCCTGAAGAAATACCTTTGGTAAAATTGAAAATTGAGAAAAGTATAGAAGTCATAGAGGATTTTGCAAGTATCGGAATTGATCGCACTATGACTAATATCAATAATTTTGTATTTAACACACCAAATTTGTAGATTACTTCGTTTTTAAATTTGTTTTCTATAAATTCGCACAACCTTTGAAAAGCCTAACTAAACCTGCTTCAATATGAAAATATTTTGTATAGGGCGTAATTACGCTGATCATGCTAAAGAACTTGGTAATCAATTACCGGAAGAACCGGTGATTTTTATGAAACCAAAAAGTGCACTTTTACAAGGGCATACTCCCTTTTATTATCCTGAATTTACCAATGAACTTCATTATGAAGCTGAATTGGTAGTACGCATAAGTAAGAATGGAAAATACATCCAGGAGAAGCACGCTACCAATTATTATAATGCCATTACGGTTGGAATTGATTTTACCGCCAGGGATATCCAAAGCAGGTTAAAAGAAAAAGGGCTTCCGTGGGAAAAAGCAAAATCGTTTGATAATTCAGCCGCTGTTGGGAAATTTATTGATATTACTCTGGCCATGAATTTAAAAAATATCAATTTTTCTTTTTCTAAAAACAAGGAAATTGTACAAAAGGATAATTCTAAATCCATGATTTTTTCCATAGACAAGATCATTGCCGATATTTCAATTTATTTTTCTCTAAACATTGGCGATCTTATTTTCACCGGAACGCCGGCCGGAGTAGGAGAGTGCATTGTGGGAGATACCCTTGAAGGTTATTTAGAAAAAGAACAGGTACTTTCTCTTGAAATAAAATAGCAGGCATACTTAAGGAATTAAATTTATCAATAATTATATTTTTGTAAACCCTGGTTCGGCTTATAAAAAATATCCCCCGATTTTTTCGGGGGATATTTTTTTGTCCTATTAAAAACAACCAAAACAAAATGTCTTCAGTTGGCATTATAATAAATATATTTTCGGTTAATCTGCTTTTTTCATTTTTCAACATCATCACCAACTGAATATAAATCTGATTAGATCTGATAAAAGATACATTGGTTTAAACAAGCGCCAGGTCTAGTACCTGCTGCATTGTCTTTACATAATTTACTTTTAATCCTTTTATATAATTTGGGTTGATCTCTTTTACATCCCTTTCATTCTGTGCACTCATTATTATTTCGCGTATGCCTGATCTCTTTGCAGCCAAAACTTTTTCTTTGATTCCACCTACAGGAAGCACTTGCCCCCGTAAAGTAATTTCACCCGTCATTGCCAGGTAAGTCTTAACTCTCCTTCCTGTAAATGCAGAAGCTAATGCAGTCATCATGGTAATTCCCGCACTCGGTCCATCTTTGGGAACGGCTCCTTCCGGAACATGAATATGCACATTTTTTTTGCTGAAAACCGCGGGGTCAATACCATATTTTTTGGCATTCGATTGCAGGTAGCTTAAAGCGGTAGAAGCACTTTCTTTCATTACGTTTCCTAGATTACCGGTAAGTTTTAAATCTCCTTTTCCATTATCGCTTGTAGTAGCTTCTATAAAAAGAATATCTCCGCCAACATAAGTCCATGCAAGGCCTACAGCCACTCCCGCCATATTCGCGGTTTTATACATCTCATTATTGTACTTCGATCTTCCCAGTATGGTTTCAACATCTTTTATGCTTACCGTTGGTTTTAATTTACCTTTTTCAGCATACTGCCGGGCAAGTTTGCGCATTACGCTGGCCAACTGCCTATCAAGTTCGCGAACTCCACTTTCCCTTGTATAATCTGCAATTATCTTTTCTAATACTGCATCACTTATTTTAAAAGAAACATCTTTTAATCCATGAGCTTCTTTTTGCTTGGGTAACAAATGTCTTTTTGCAATCTCAATTTTTTCTTCAATAGCATATCCGCTCAGATCAATAATTTCCAAACGATCGCGCAAGGCTGGCTGAATATTTTGCAAATTATTGGCTGTTGCAATAAAAAGTACTTTGCTTAAATCATATTCGTGTTCCAGGTAATTATCGTAGAAATTATTATTTTGTTCCGGATCCAAAACTTCTAATAAAGCGGAGGATGGATCGCCGCGAAAATCAGTACCCACTTTATCAATCTCATCAAGGATCATCACCGGGTTCGATGATTTTATTTTCCTGATGGATTGCAAAATTCTTCCTGGCATCGCGCCAATATAAGTTTTGCGGTGTCCTCTAATTTCACTTTCATCATGCAAGCCACCAAGGCTTACTCTTACATATTTCCTGTTGATCGCATTGGCAATACTTTTTCCCAGCGATGTTTTACCAATTCCCGGAGGGCCTACAAAACACAGGATAGGGCTTTTCATATCGCCTTTTAATTTAAGTACGGCGAGGTATTCCAATATTCTTTGTTTAATCTTTTCCATGCCATAGTGGTCATGATCAAGAATTTTTTTAGCCTTTTTAAAATCATATTGATCCTTGGTATATTCTTCCCATGGCAAGTCGAGCATTAAATCAAGGTGATTATAAACCAAAGAATAATCAGGCGTGGAAGGGTGCATTCTCTCCAATTTTTCTATGCCCTTGTTAAACATTTCTTTTGCTGCGGCAGGCCATTTTTTGGTCTCTGCCTTCTTCTGCATTTCCTTTACCTCGGCCACATTATCGCCACCTAATTCTTCTTTGATCGCTTTAAGCTGTTGTTGCAAAAAATAATCTTTCTGTTGTTTATCAAGCTCAGCGCGGGTTTTATTGGTAACCTTATTTTTTAATTCCGCGTATTGTAATTCTGTTTGTAATAAATTCAACAATACTTCCGCCCTTGCTTTAATATTTTGAATTTCAAGTAATTTTTGTTTTTCAACAATATTGCTGTTCAAATTACTGCTTACAAAATGTATTAAAAATGTGGGATTTTCAATATTCCTTAATATGATGGTAGCTTCTGAAGGAAGGTTGGGAGAGAGTTGTATGATTTGCCCGGCCAGTTCTTTTATAGAAGAAACCATCGCGTCAAAATCATTATCATCTTTCAATTCCTCTTCTTTGAGCACCGTAATTTTTGCTTTAAAATAAGGATCGTCAGTAGTGATCTCATCAATCTTAAATCTTTTTTTGCCCTGGATGATCACCGTAGTGCCTCCATCAGGCATTTTTATAAGTTTAATAATTTTTGCAATAGTACCAATCTCTACCAAATCGTTTACTGTAGGCTCTTCTATCAGGCTGTCTTTTTGCGATACCACACCTACCAATTTGTCAGTCTTATAAGCATCATTAACTGCTTTAATACTTTTATCACGGCCAACGGTAATCGGAATAACTACGCCAGGAAAAAGAACGGTATTTCTTAGAGGAAGCAGTGGTAATTCAGCAGGAATCACTTGTTCATCGTTTGCATCATCATTTTCATGCAGGGGAATTATGGGCATAAATTCCATTTCATCTTCAGGTCCGCCCAGGAAATAATTATTATTCATATATTTTTTTCACTTGTCAATCTGTCAATACTTTCATCAAAGAAACGAAGTTTTGAGAGGAAATGTATAATGTTCAAGATTAATGCCATGTTAAAGAAGCAGGTTAGATAATTTTTTGTTTTCCCAGTTCAATATTGTAATGATTCAATAAGTTAACGGGTTTTACAGAATAAAATTTCATTGATAAAGGAGGTTTCGCAGACAAATTATATATGACCCTGAAACAAAGAGGAAAGGAAAGCATATGCAGAAATGAATTATTATATCTAATTCAATCGGGAACGATTCCGTAACTATTTTTAATTAAAGAATATCCCATGATTACTTTTGAGCAAATAATAACGCCTTCAAATAAATAATTAAATGAAATTGTTTTTTCAAAGAAAAATATACATCATTCTTTTTTTAAGGGTGCTTCTGCCGGTTACTTTTATTAATGAGCTGAAAGCACAGCAAAAAGATGAAGCATGGTATATTGCTAATG
>DATCMY010000421.1:0-6769 GCA_036565505.1 Hanamia sp. | reverse complement strand
AAATAGTGTATGTTTTAATTGACCGGCTTGTGGTAAAAGATTTTGATGAGGATGACAATCATCGTATAGCCGACTCCGTTACCACCGCTTTTTATGAAGGTGAAGGAGAAGTGATTCTTCAAATAAATGGAAAGGGAACATTGCATTTTTCTAATAAGTTTGAACTCGACGGAATCAAATTTGAAGAACCGGTCCCTAATTTATTTTCTTTTAATAACCCTTATGGCGCCTGCCCTGTTTGCGGCGGATTTTCTTTGGTGCTTGGCATTGATCCGGATTTGGTAATTCCTGATAGAAGATTAAGTGTTTATGAAAATGCGATAGCGCCGTGGCGCGGAGAAAAATTGGGGCTGTGGAAAGAAAGATTAATAAAAGTGGCCGGTCGTTTTGATTTTCCAATTCACAAACCCATCATGGATCTTACCACCGCTCAATATAATTTATTGTGGACAGGCAATGAATATTTTGGTGGCCTGAATGAATTCTTTAAAGAAGTAGAACAGAATTTATATAAGATTCAATACCGTGTTTTACTGAGTCGCTATCGTGGCAGAACCCTTTGTCCTGAATGTTCAGGTTATCGCCTGCGAAAAGAAGCATTGTATGTACAGGTAGATCATAAACACATCGGTGAACTTTGTGAAATGCCTGTAAAAGATTTGCAAAAATGGTTTGCAGAAATTGAATTATCTGAATATGATAAAATGGTTGCAAAAAGAATTTTAATAGAAATAAATACACGTTTAAAAATTCTTCTGGAAGTAGGGCTTGGTTATCTTACTTTAAACCGCCTTGCTAATTCATTGAGTGGTGGCGAAGGCCAGCGCATTCAACTTACGCGAAGCCTCGGAAGTAATCTTACTAATTCATTGTATATTTTAGACGAACCTTCCATTGGTTTACATTCTAGAGATACTGAAAATCTAATAGAGGTTTTAAAAAATCTTCAGGCGCTGGGCAATACGGTTGTGGTAGTTGAGCATGATGAAATGATGATGCGAAAAGCTGATCATATAATTGATATGGGGCCGCTTGCAAGCCACCTTGGCGGAGAAGTAATTGCAGAAGGAAATTATAATTCCATCATTAAAAATCCTGAAAGCCTTACCGGAAAATATTTGAAAGGTGAATTGACCATTGATCCGCCAAAGCATATCAGGAAATGGAACAGGTCAATAAAAGTGGAAGGCGCCCGGCAAAATAATTTGAAAAATATTGATGTAGTTTTTCCATTGAATATTTTGTGTATAGTAAGTGGCGTAAGCGGGAGCGGAAAAACAACTTTGGTAAAACAGATATTATATCCGGCATTAAAAAAAATGAAAGGGGAATTCGCCGAAAAAGTTGGATTAAGTAAAGGGCTATCTGGCGATATGGATTATATTTCGCAAATAGAAATGATAGATCAGAATCCTATCGGCAAATCGTCGCGTAGCAACCCGGTTACTTATATAAAAGCTTATGATGAAATAAGAGAACTATTTAGCAAACAACCTTTAAGTAAAATGCGCGGTTATTTGCCCAAACATTTTTCTTTTAATGTAGATGGCGGCAGATGCGATGCTTGTAAGGGCGAAGGCGAACAGGTAGTGGAAATGCAGTTTCTCGCAGATGTGCATCTAATATGCGATGTATGCGGAGGAAAAAGATTTAAGCAGGAAGTGCTGGAAGTAAAATACAATGATAAAAATATTTTTGATGTGCTTGAAATGAGCGTGGACGATGCCATTGCTTTTTTTGCAAAAGAAAAATCTTCAGCAAAGAAAAATGAAATCACCGGTAGTGAAATTGCGAAGAAAATACAACCTTTAAGTGATGTTGGTTTAGGATATATTAAATTAGGGCAATCATCCGATACTCTTTCGGGCGGTGAGGCACAGCGTGTGAAGCTTGCGTCATTCCTGGGAAAAGGAAAAGGCCAGGGAAATTTGCTTTTTATTTTTGATGAACCTACAACAGGACTTCATTTTCACGATATAAAAAAATTACTCGCCTCCTTTAATGCACTTATAGAACAAGGGCATTCTATCATAGTAATTGAACATAATACCGATGTAATAAAATCAGCAGATTGGGTAATTGATCTCGGTCCTGAAGCCGGGGATGAAGGAGGCAATTTAGTGTATGCAGGTATTCCGGAAGGGTTGAAAAAAGTAAAGGAAAGTTATACAGGAAAGTACATTTAAAATTATTCATCAACATTCAACAGGTAATCTTCAATATATTTCTTACCTCAGCCTGTTACTCTCTTTAATCAATTTAGAGTCATTATAGATTCCTTTTGCCGCAAAAATCAAAAACAGGATAATTATAAGATGCAAAGCCGACCAGAGATTAAAATTGCCTGCGGAAAATTTATTTGTTTGGCGGATATACATATAAATAATAAGGCATTCTGCAACAATTGCCGCAAGAATAATTCGCATTTGAATACTTCGATGTTTATAGAGAAATATATTGATGGTAATGCCTGTACCTAATGCACTGGTTAGAATCAAAATCAAAAAATTATCTGTAGCGGTTACCTCATGGAAAGAATTGTCTAAAACAAGAGTCCCGCTATAAAAGGAAAATTTTATGGTAAGAAAAACAGCAAATGCTGCCAATATCATCCATAATGTTTGTACACGCTGTATCATAAAAAAAATTATAACACGAAATTAGACTGTAAGTATTAAAAAGAAGCATTAATAGTTAAAAAATATTTCACACTATTCCTTTGCCATTAACCCAATTCAGGGTACAAAGGGAATTTTTTCATAAATTCTTTCACCTCATTTTTCACCGAAATAATTGTTTTTTCATCATCAATATTCATCATGATGGTATCCAAAAAATTTACTACGTACTGCATATCATTTTCCTTCATTCCCCTGGTAGTAATTGCAGGTACACCTACCCGTATTCCAGAAGTTACAAACGGACTTTTATCATCGAAAGGAACGGAATTTTTATTAAGAGTGATACTCGCTTTATCAAGCGTTTCCTGTGCTTTTTTGCCGGTAATATTTTTATTGCGAAGGTCAATCAGCATGAGGTGATTGTCTGTGCCATTGCTGATAAGGTCATATCCTTTTGCATTGAATGCTTTTGCCATTGCCTGTGCATTTAACTGGATTTGTTTTGCGTAAGCTTTAAATTCATCCGTTAATATTTCTCCAAATGCTACTGCCTTGGCAGCAATTACATGCTCCAGCGGGCCGCCCTGTGTGCCGGGGAAAACAGCCATGTCCAGTAGATGGCTCATCATCCTTATTTCACCTTTTGGAGTTTTTAACCCAAATGGATTTTCAAAATCTTTTTTCATTAAAATAATTCCACCACGTGGGCCACGCAAGGTTTTATGAGTAGTGGAGGTTACAAAATGACAATGGTCGAATGGAGAATTCAATAAGCCTTTTGCTATTAAACCCGCAGGATGCGCCATATCGCAAAAAACAAAAGCGCCCACTTCATCAGCTACTTTTCTAATGCGCTCATAATCCCAATCACGGCTATAGGCAGATGCGCCGCAAATGATCATTTTGGGTTTTATTTCTCTTACTCTTTGTTCCAGCATTTCATAATCCACCAGCCCGGTTTCTTTTTTTACACCGTAAAAATGCGCTTCATATAATTTGCCTGAAAAGTTTACCGGTGAGCCATGGGTAAGATGGCCTCCCATGCTTAGATCAAGCCCTAAAATTTTATCTCCCGGATTTAATACTGCAAGCATTACCGCCGCGTTTGCCTGTGCTCCGCTATGGGGCTGCACATTGGCATATTCGCAATCAAAAATTTGTTTTAACCTGTCAATTGCTAGTTGCTCTGATTCATCTACAAACTCGCAACCGCCATAATATCTTCTACCTGGATAACCTTCTGCGTATTTATTGGTAAGTACACTGCCCATAGCCTGGATTACCTGCAGCGAGGTAAAATTTTCTGAGGCTATCAATTCAATTCCTTCACGTTGCCTGTTTAATTCTTTATTAATAATGTCGAAAACTAATTTATCTCTTTGCATAAAAGTTGAAATTTGCGCAAACGTACAAAAAGTTAATAAGTTAAAAGGTTGAAAAGTTTATTTGTTGAGCGTTTTATTGGTTAAAGAATTGCTTTAACAGAAAACATTTACCATTTTAAGCAAAACAAAAATTGAAAACCAAAACTTTTACTATATTCACTTCCCTTTTTGAGAGCAA
Organism: Hanamia sp.; assembly: GCA_036565505.1. Taxonomy (GTDB): domain Bacteria; phylum Bacteroidota; class Bacteroidia; order Chitinophagales; family Chitinophagaceae; genus Ginsengibacter. The sequence continues at coordinate 2,585 of DATCMY010000421.1, read as the reverse complement.
GATTAATAAATTTCAAAAAAAATGAAGGCCATTATTCCTGTAGCAGGCGCAGGCACAAAGCTTCGCCCACATACATACACACAGCCAAAAGCATTGATACCTTTGGCCGGAAAGACAATTCTTAGTATTAATGTGGATCAGCTCCATGAAGCTGGTATTAATGAATTTGTATTTATTGTGGGCTATCTCGGCGAAAAAATACAGGATTATATGCGGGCAAAATACCCGCAACTTATCTGCCATTTTATTTATCAGAACGAAAGAAAAGGAACAGCCCATGCTGTAAACCTGGCCAGAGAGATAATAGGTGATGATGAAGTATTTATCGCGTTAGGTGATACCATTTGCGAATATAATATTAATGAAATGCTTTCTTCTCCATGGTCGATGCTTGGTGTAAAAAAAGTCGATGATCCAAGGAATTTTGGTGTAGCGGAGATTGGCGACGACGGTTTTATTTCAAGAGTTGTTGAAAAACCTTCTATCCCCAAATCGAACATGGCTTTGGTGGGCCTTTATAAAATAAAAGATTCGGCTTTGCTTTTTAAATGCCTTTCAGATATTATTACCAATAATATTAAAAGTCATGATGAATTTAATCTTACTGATGCGCTTGAGTGTATGATTACAGGGGGTTCAAAATTTAAATGCCTTAAAGTAGAAAACTGGTTTGATTGCGGCAGAAAAGAATCTCTTTTACAATCAAATTCTATTTTACTTCAAAAGTTTGGTGGCACAATTGCAGAATCCAACAAATTCGAAAACGCTATTTTTATTCCTCCTGTAAGTATTGCTGAAGGCTGCGATATTAAAAATTCTATAATTGGCCCTCACGTGGCTATGGGCGAAAATACGATTGTTCATTCTTCCATTATTAAAGCTTCTATCATTGGTTCTTTTTCCAAATTATACGATGTAGTGCTTGATGATTCCCTTATTGGAAACGATACTGAGGTGATAGGGGAAACCCGCTCTCTCAATATTGGCGATAATACAGAAATTGATTTGGGTTGATTTTAATTATTTGAATTTCTTATTGCCTATTGTATCCTCATAAACATCGTTCCATGGCAATAGAGTTATTTATTATTTTATTTTCTGAATCGAAAAAAGCCAATTATGGTTTTCAGGAAAATTATTTTCTGCATTAGCATAAAAAAATTTGTTTTTAAATAATTCAATAATATTGTAATTCAATAATAAAATAATCCAATAATTGAAACATAACCGGATCACCCAACTCTTAAACATTGACTATCCCATCATTCAGGCAGGAATGGTATGGGCAAGTGGCTGGCGACTGGCGAGTGCTGTTAGTAACGCGGGTGGCCTTGGTGTTATAGGTGCCGGAAGTATGTATCCTGATGTACTTGATGAACATATTAAAAAATGTAAAGCAGCTACAGGTAAACCTTTTGGCGTAAATCTTCCATTATTATATATTGATATTGAAAAACATATTGAAATTATTCTTAAAAATAAAATAGAGGTAGTGATAACTTCTGCAGGTAACCCTGCGGGTTATACTTCTATGTTTAAAAAAGAAGGCATTAAAGTAATTCATGTTGTTAGCAGCGGGCGGTTTGCCCAAAAAGCTGAAAATGCAGGTTGCGACGCAGTAATAGCAGAAGGCTTTGAAGCTGGCGGGCACAATGGAAGGGAAGAAACTACTACATTGGTTTTAGTTCCATTGGTTTGTTCGGCTGTAAAAATTCCGGTAATTGCCGCAGGTGGCATTGCAACAGGAAGGCAAATGCTGGCATGTATGGTATTGGGCGCAGAAGGTGTGCAAATAGGAAGTAGATTTGTTGCAAGCCTTGAAGCATCATCGCATCCGGATTTTAAAAATGCGGTGATCAATTCAGCAGAGGGTGATACCGTACTTACTTTGAAGGAAATTACGCCTGTACGTATAATTAAGAATAATTTTTATGAAAAAATAGTTCAGGCACAACAAAATCATGCATCGGCAGATGAATTAAGAAACCTGCTGGGAAAAGGACGAGCAAAACGAGGTATGTTTGAAGGAGATTTGAAAGAAGGTGAACTGGAAATAGGACAAGTAAGCGCAATGCTAAAAGATATAAAACCGGCCGCTGAAATTATTAATGAGATTTGGCTGCAATTCAATGAGGCGTTGAGCAAGCCACTGAAATAAAATCCTATATTTGTTCGTTCTTAAAATATTATGAATCAACCCCCTTCCAAATGATTGTTTTTAAAGCTGATTTTGCCTGTAAAAAATATTTCTTATTAATTTTTTTTACAGTGCTTTCACAACTATTTTTTAATAATCCTGTTTGTGCCCAGGTTCCTTCAGAAGTGCCTGATTTACCAATTGATCCTAATGCGTTAAAACTTGCCGCTCCATCTGATTTGCAGAATTATTTGAGAGATTATAATCAGCAAAGTCAAAAACCAGGACAAGATATACACAAGGAACTTCCGGATCTTAATAAAAAAGTGATTGCGAAGGATAGTACTCAAAAAGATAATTATAAAAGTACTTTAACCAGCTCCCAATCTGTATATGGGAACAATCTTTTTCAAAATAGCCAGATATTGGAACTTTCACAACTTTCTAC
>DATCMY010000420.1:0-9202 GCA_036565505.1 Hanamia sp. | reverse complement strand
GCTTTGAAGATTATCGTGGTGGCGGCCATTTCAGCGGAAGGCTTACGGTTGCTTTAGTTGCTGCAGGTGTGGTTGCTAAAAAAGTAATTGAATCTTATTCTGCTGATAAAAAAATAGAAATTCATTCTACTATTCTGGAAATAGGTGGAGAAAAAGATTTGGAAAAAGGATTGCAAAAAGCCATCGATGCCAAAGATTCTATTGGCGGCATAGTAGAATGTAAAGTGTCTAATCTGCCAATCGGACTTGGCGAACCATTTTTTGATTCTGCCGAATCATTGCTGAGCCATGCCGTTTTTTCGATTCCGGCTGTGAAAGGAATTGAGTTTGGCGCCGGATTCGCTGCAGCCACCATGTTTGGTAGCGATCATAATGATGCTCTCATAAACGCAGATGGAACTACCGCTACGAATCATGCCGGAGGTATCCTTGGCGGAATTACTAATGGTAATGAATTAGTATTTCGTATTGTAGTAAAGCCTACCTCTTCTACGCCGAAAGAACAGCAAACACTAAATATTGAAAGCGGGAATATAGAATCATTTTCTGTAAAAGGAAGACATGATCTATGTATTGCTTTAAGAGTTCCTGTGGTGCTTGAATCAGTAACAGCAATGGTTATAGCTGATTTACTTTCTCAAAAATAATGTAAGAAGCAATTTTAGATTTTAGAAATATGAATTTAGATTGCATTCATCATTTGCCATTCGCCTCTTACAACTCACCTAATGAACTTCGTACTAAAAACGCCACCTGCGTCATAAATCCTTATAATATATTCTCCTTTACTAAGATTGCGAACGGGAATTTTTAAAGGATTATTTACCATTGTTTTTGACTGATATACAACTCTTCCTGTAGCATCTGCCACCAGAATTTTTATTTCTTTTGAACCTCCTTTATAATTTACAAATAAAATATCTTTTACCGGGTTAGGATAAATAATTATGCTATTCCCTTTTTCATTTACATTGATTAACACAATGGATGAATACACAAAATGTCCGTCATTATCTAAGGTTTTTAAGCGGTAATAATTATTCCCCTGTACATAATTCAGATCAAGATAATGATATGAAATATCGCGGCTGTTAGTATTGATTGCCGCTACAGTACTGGTTTTCGTAAAATGAATTCCATCTATAGAAGATTCCAGTTCATACAATTTTACATTTAGCTGGTTAGTTACTTTCCATGATAACAGGTTGCCCTTATTTTTTTGATAAATACCATTGAATTCTAAAAGCGTTATTGGAAGTGCATACAAAGACGGTGGGTTCCCGATTCCGTAACCGCCTAATACATCTAAAGAAAATGTGTGTTCATAAATAAATCCATCAGTACCTATAGTGGAAGCAGTATCACTATTTATTGAATAACTGTAACTGGCCTGGTTAGTGGGAGTCACATCCTGAATCCTGTTGTTGCCATCTACTTTTACAATATGAATCTGGCTCCTGTTCAATCCTGTGGCGGCTTCCCAACCGGCTATTTCTGCTTCGGTATAATATAGGCGAAGTGTATAGGAGGCCGTTGGGTCGCTAAACTGGGGTGTAATTTTAAAAGTCTTTGAGGCTACTCTCTCATAAGTATTAGTAGTATTAAAATCAACAGCGCTTGTTCCTGCACGGTCAACTTCAACCTTAGTACATCCAAAATTAAAGGTGGAATTATTAATTATGGTAGCCATTAGTTTTTTAGAAGCAGTATCAATAAAAGATACGGTTTGAGATGGGCCAAAGTTAAAAGTTCCGATTGTGCTTGTATTTACATCTGTTTGTATGGCAGCACTATCCACCAGGGATTTGGCATTTACCACTACTGAATCAACACCTAACGGTGGTTGATTGGCAGTAGACTTGTCATTTTCCCATTGGAAAGCAATTTGTAAATTGGCGGCATTATCAGCATCTGAAGGTAAATTGATTGTTTTTACTACTGCGGTAGCATTAGAAATAAGTTTGGCATTGGGGTCGGCCTCAGCCCATGTAGCGCCACTATCTTTTGAATAATATAGGTCTCCGTAATCTACTGTAGGAGTTTCTCCCAGGCATTTATATTTAAATGAAACAGAAATCTGTCCCTTACCCGTAGCATTAATAATTGGAGATACAGCCCTTAATATTACTATACCATTTGCAGTATTGCTGTATTTAATAGTATCATTATTATTAGAGATATAAAGCGCTTGATTAGTGAATCCATCACCTACATTGGTACCTACTTTAAAATGATTAATATTACCGGTTGCAGCATTAATTACCTGTTCCTTCCAGGCGCCAAGATTGGTAGTAACTGTATCAAAATTATCTGAAAAAATGGTTGAGGAAACTCCATAGAAAGTTGTAACAAAATTTAAAGGATCTATGGCTGCTTTACCAATAATAGTGATACGGTTTTTCTGGTTATAATCAGCAGCTATGGCATCCCCTCCGTTTGCATTAATTGAATAAGAAAGATCAATAAATTTATCAGGTTCACTTTGTGCTGCATCATAAACTCTTAGCGTTATTTGTTTAGATAAATTACCCGCATCTAATGTTAATGGATTTGTATAGATAAGATCATAATCCACACCCTGGGTAGCCGTTCCTGTTGCATTCAGGGTAATAGTTGCTGGTTGAGAAGGAGCCTGGTCCACAATAAGAGTTATTGGGTAATCTTTATAAGTAATGCAGGAAGATCCGGTAACCAAAGTAGTAGCTTCAGATAATCTTGCAATGGTACCACCAAATTTAAAATGTACTGTTGGAGAAGTAGAGGTATCTGTAATTAAAAATTTTCCTATTCTTGTACTAAATCCGGAAGAAGTAGTAGATGGATAATATTCGCCGGTAAACCAAAGTGATTCATCATCTGCAGGGTCAATATTCATTGATGAATAATCGCCCCAACGATGACTGGCAGAAGTTTGTGATCCCCCTGATGCATAAAATACCTGCTGTGCTCCCAGGGTTGAAAGAGAATCAGAATTTTTTCTTATTGCATAATAAAGATCAGGAAATCCCGCTTTTCCTGAACGACTGTAGGCAATTCCAATATTTCCTTTTTGATTAATATCGATTGACCCCATCCAATTGTTATATCCATTTACAGGATCAATAACATCAGGTGCATAAGTTGATTGTTGATAAATGCTCCAGGGTGAAGTGGGGGTGCTTCTTCTCAATTCGTACCAACGGACCGCACTCTGGTAAGTAGAATCATTTGTAGGATTTACTCCACTAATGTTTACCGTATAATTCATTACAACCGATTCATAATTATCGAACCTGCGATATACTACACGGCTCATCATTCTGTCGGCAATAGCATCTAAATCATTTGTTGATCCTGATTGTTCTATTGCTCCTGCAACTGAGGGTGATCTTCCATCAAATGGGGAAGTATTTAAAATAACAGGAAGGCTTAAAGTCGATGAAGCAGGATTGCTAAAATTTACATTCATTGTCCGTAATATTAAGCGGTCTGTTGGCGCTCCGGTTTCATCAGAATCCCAGGTAAAAAACATGGGTGGAGAATCTGGTTCGGGAGTTTTCATGCCTTCTAAAGATGCCGGTAAATCTCCACCATCATTACTTATGCTAAAACGAATTAAAGTGGAGGTTGGAAGCCCTGCGATCATCTTTGACCGGTCTATTGCATAAAATCCCTGACCTACATATCCGGTACCTGATGGAGAATTAAATTCATGTGCAGTGATAACATAACTGTTATTCCAAACACCGATATGTGGATAATCAGGTAGTATATTGGTGAAGGGAAAGGTATATATATAATAAGAACCTGCAGGATCATTTGTTTGAGAAACACAAAAAATTAATTTATCGTCTCCTGTTAATACATCTGAAAACTGCATTAAAATCCAACGGTCTGCCAGGTTATCGTAAAGCACAATCGGGTCTCCATCATTAGTGGCGCCGGGCGCTATAGAACTGAATTTAGTAGGACCGCTGATTCTGTTTCCCAGTTTGTCGAAAACACTATGGCATAAATTGACCATTTGTACGATATTGTTTGGACCTGCTGACATTACCGGGTCGGCAGGAAGAACCGCGAAACCTAATGCATTATTATTGGCTTGGGTATTTCCATTAAATGTAATATCCGGTGCGGTGGAAACTACTCTTTGTATGCCTTGACCCGATTGGATGCGTTGTAAAGCGCCATCAACAGATTTTGCATTGGCATTATCCACATTAAATTTTACTCTTTTATTAATGCGTTCATCTTGTTCTTTTTCTATAACGGGGCCTTTAGATGATGTAGGTAAATTTCTTAGTTGCTCACTGATGCCTGTAAGATTTCCCTTTATGATTTCAACAGGATGTACCTGGCAAAAAGAAAATGAATTAATAAAAATCAGCAGAAAAAAAGAGGATAGATTTTTTTTCATAAGAAGGATGGTATAATAAATATTGGAATAATAAATTTGAAAATGTGTTAGCTTTTTCAAATGGTCTTTTAAAATTAAGAAATATATATATCTTCTATAAAGAAAAATTCAGCAGGTTGATTTTTTATCAGGTTTATCGATAAAATATCGAATTGAATAATTTTCCATTCGGGATATAAATATAAATATTCTTCCGAAGCATTTATAAGGTTGGCCAGCTTTTTTTTGGTAACATCTTCTTCGGGATAACCAAATTTTTTAGTTCTCCTAGTCTTTACTTCTATGAAATGTAATTTATTATTTAATGATGCTATGAAATCAACTTCCCAATGGCCATGGCGCCAGTTTTGGTGTAATATCGAAAATCCTTTTTCCAAAAGATATGCTGCGGCCATCTTTTCTCCTAGAAATCCCGTTTGGTTGTGATGTGCCATGTTTTTATCATGTATCGGTAGGGCTTGCTGCTGTGCTGGAAATTTATATTCGTCAGCCGATAACAAAAGCCCAATTGAAAAAATGTTGATGAAGATATGTACAAAAACTGAACAATGAAAGTCCTGCCCGAACTGTAGCTGATAGCATTACAAAAGATGAGGATATGCAGGTCAGCCAGCATAGAAGCAGTTCATGTTGTGCGTTCGCTTATTTAACGTTTAAGTTTTGTACTGTTTCATTTTTAATAGTATGTGCTGCATTCGGATTATTTAAAAACAAAGTTTGATTCCACATGTTTCTAATCAAAATTCCAGATACATTTTCTCCAAAATCTCTATTTGTATAAAATAAGCCTTTATTGCCACCAATGAAGTAATCCTCAAAATCTAAATAGTCCAAGAAAAGCCTTGGTTCAGAACAATCAATGCACAAAATAAACGGATGCTTATAATTAGTAGTTAAACTTCTATATTTAAATTCTTTGTCAGTGAGTTTACTCTCTTTTCCATAAAAGTTTTCCATATCCATTGTCCCTGATGAGTAAGACGTCATTATAGGAGCCTTAGGCTTATCCCTATTTATGTACCGCTCTTTTAATTCTTTAATTTTTTCTTCCATTAAACAATTGTGTAAATTCAATCGTAAAACTTCAGCATAAATAATCTCGTCATCTCTTTTTAGCTTCCAATCTGGAGTTTGTTTGTTAGTGCCAGGATTGTACTCTAATTCAAAATTGAGCGAATCGAAAAAAATACCAAATTTCATTTCGCTTAGCCAAGAAAAAAAATTGATCTCGTCATTTTTAAAAATTGGCTTGAATAAAGATTTGTGGATTTTGTTGTCTAAACTAGATAAGTTATCCAAAACTTTAGGATTGAAATGAAAATATATTTTCGCAATTTCAGGAAGATTCATAATCATCGCTTTTATTTTCCATAAGGCGTAAATGATGTCAAATAAGCGTTTACGGTCGGAAGCTCAATTTTTGAAAATTCATTCTCAAACGAAACGCCGTCTTCAAATTTTGCCGTTTTAAATTTTATAAAGTATTGATTATTCTCTTGAAGATTTTGCAGTTGCTTTTCTTTTATTATGCAAGTCACTTTTACAAAATGTCTATCATCTTCATAAATGAAATTACCATACGCTAAACCATTATGCGTAGTCGTCGTCACCAATTTAAAAGGGATGTCATTGTAAAGCCCTTTTTTGTCAATCAGTGGAAGCATTTGTTTTGTACACAAACCTTCATTATGCTCTTTTAATGCATTGCTCTTTTTGATGTCATCCCCATGAGTGTTGATGAAACTATCTATGTATTTAATTGCTTTGTATTCGGGGGTAACGTCTTTGGCTGTTGAAGTGCTGTCTTTGTGTGTCTGAGTTGCGTTTACGTTGCTGGTTGACGTATTACAAGAAACAGCTAACAAAGTAGTGGTAGTTAAAAAAAGTATTGCAATTCTTGTCATGATTGAATATGTAGCTTTAGTCTATATTTGGCGATGTCACTCTAAGTGATGCACAACAGGTTAGTTTAAGCTGCAATCAGCATTCCATAATTAAAAATCAATTTTCAATTTTCAATTATCCATTATCAATTACTTGCCGGCTACTACCATTTTTCCTGAGGACCTTGTCATGAAATAATAACTACCGAATAAAATTGCTGAGAAGACAAATGTAGCTGCAATGCTCCATGGATAGAATGGTAATCCATCACCATAACACATTATAAGTCCACTAAAAGTTTTTGGTCTTTGCAAACCTGCCAATGGTGAGGCGCTGATCCAAACTAAAAAATTTGAAACTAAAAAATAAGCAGTAGGAGCAGAAAGGGAAGCTATCGCGATTCTTTTAACATTAAAGTTTTTAATGAAAAATCCAAATACGGTAAGTGAGGCAAATAAAATATAATTCAGAAATTGACCGTCATAAAAACCAGGTATATTGCCTACACCATTAATGTATAATAATTGATACAAGGCATCAGATACAAACATGGATAAAAGAGGAAGAATAAAAGCAAATTTTTTATCTTTTATAATAGCCCCGCCAAAAATTGCCATTGCAATCTGGGGTGCAAAGCCATAAGGGCGCCCGGGCATAATCCTATAAAGAGATGCGATAATGATCAATAATAAAAAACTTCCTAAGATTTGTCTGGTAATTTTCATGTCGAGTATTTTGGCAAAAGTAAGAAATATAATTTTTTAAAATGATGGCAAATTAAATGGAAGCGAATATTGAACATTGGTTTTATTTTAGGGATTTTTCTGACTCATTGCACATTATTGCCAGGTAGTGAAGGTGCATTTTTTAAGATTTTTTTGAACTGGCTTCATATCCTTCATCTATCAACAAATGCTTTCCATCGGCGGCCTCTGTTGCTAATTCATCGCATCGGTTATTCATTTCATTTTCAGCATGGCCTTTTACCCATTTAAAATGAATTTTATGTTTTTTGGAAAGTTCATTGTACCTCAACCACAAATCGCTGTTTTTAATGCCGCCTTTAAAATTGGTTCTTATCCATTTATTAAGCCAGTCTTGCATCACCGCTTTTACTACATAATTACTATCTGAGAAAATTACTAATTCAAGTTCATTTTTTTTCAACGCCTCCAGGGCAGCGATTACCGCCATTAATTCCATACGGTTATTAGTAGTAAGCCGGTATCCCTGTGATAATTCTTTTTTTATTTTCCCCCAAATTAAAACTGCGCCATACCCGCCGGGGCCTGGGTTTCCACGCGATGAGCCATCTGTATAAATATGAATTAAATTTTGTTTCACTGGTTAGTAATAGGAGAATGAAATTAGTAATTTGGTTACAATTTATTTTAGGAATATCCTGGTTTTATTTTTTGTAATAAGGAAAAATTAAACCTGGAAAACTCCGGTTTTAAATTCCGCAATGTTAGGATTATGATTTGCTGCCGCTAAATTTTCAGAAATGATTTTCCTGGTTTCTTTAGGATCAATAATGGCATCTACCCACAAACGTGCGGCTGCATAAACTGCAGTAGTTTGAGATGTATATTTATCAGTCATTTCTTTTAAAAATTTTTTCTCATATTCAGGAGTAATTTCCTTTTCTTTTGCTTTTAAGGTGGCTTCTTCTATTTGCCATAAAGTTTTTGCGGCCTGCTCGCCACCCATCACGGCTATTTTTGCTGATGGCCACGCATAAATAAATCTTGGATCATAAGCTTTTCCGCACATGGCATAATTTCCGGCACCATAAGAATTACCAAGAATGAAAGTGATTTTGGGAACTACAGAATTAGCGACGGCGTTTACCATTTTTGCTCCATCTTTTATGATACCCGCATGCTCACTTCTGCTTCCAACCATAAATCCTGTAATATCCTGCAAAAATATAAGTGGAATTTTTTTCTGATTGCAATTCATAATGAACCTTGCTCCTTTATCGGCGCTGTCATTATAAATTACCCCTCCGATTTGTATTTCACCTTTTTTATTTTTAATATTCAAACGCTGATTGGCCACAATGCCTACTGCCCATCCATCAATGCGTGCATAGGCGCAGATAATCGTTTTGCCATATTCTTCTTTAAATTCATCGAATGACGAAGCATCAACAATGCAATCAATTATTTCATGCATATCATAAGGTTTCAAATTTCCTTCAGGAAAAATATTGTAAACTTCTGAAGGATCTTTTGCAGGTGCAACAGGTTCTATCCGATTGAATCCTGCTTTTGGGGAATCGCCGATTTTAGAAATAATATTTTTTACCCTGTCAAGGCATTCCTCTTCTGTTTTAAATTTATAATCTGCGATGCCGCTTATTTCAGTATGAGTTGTGGCGCCTCCAAGTGTTTCATTATCGGTAATTTCTCCAATAGCGGCTTTTACCAAATAAGGGCCGGCTAAAAATATGGAACTATTTCCTTCTACCATCAAAGTTTCATCACTCATTATTGGAAGATAAGCCCCGCCTGCAACACAAGGTCCCATTACCGCGGCAATTTGGGTAATGCCCATAGCGCTCATTTTTGAATTGTTGCGGAAAATTCGCCCGAAATGTTCTTTATCCGGAAAAATTTCATCCTGCATGGGAAGAAAAACTCCGGCGCTATCCACTAAATATATTACGGGTAAATTATTTTCCATGGCAATCTCCTGCATCCGGATATTTTTCTTTCCGGTAATAGGAAACCAGGCGCCGGCTTTTACGGTTTGGTCGTTGGCAACTATTACACATTGTTTCCCCTTCACGTAACCAACCCCTGCAACTACGCCACCTGCCGGGCATCCGCCATATTCTTCATACATTCCATAACCTGCAAAAGCCCCCATTTCAATAAACGGCTTTTCTTTATCCAATAGGTAACTTATCCTTTCCCG
>DATCMY010000419.1:0-6561 GCA_036565505.1 Hanamia sp. | reverse complement strand
CATTAGCAGGAATAAGTTGGGTTGTGCCTTGCATCAATTGTATTTCCCGGTCAACAAAAATTATTTTACGTGTACCTTTTTTTACGATAATAAATGCATCAGATGTGGCTTTATGAAGCGGCATCAACTCGCCTTTGTTTAACGAAACTTCCAAAACTTTATAATGGCTGTTATTTCATTTCCATTTTTAAAAAGATTTACATATTCTTATAACATAAATTTGAGAAGTCCTCCGCCAAAAAAGATCAACAGCAAGAGCTTTACAAATTCAAGACTGACGTAATAATAATGCAGGTTAGACGAGGGTAAAATTTTTTTTCCGCTGATGATCGCTTTTGCTCTTTTGTTTAAAGCAGGAAGTAGCCAGGCAGTTTGCACAATAATAATCAAAACGATTATTAGAAAAAACACTACCAATATAGATTCTATTTTACTTGCATAGAAAAACAAACTAACTGATATAATTATAACAAAAGCCCACTCCACTTTATTAAGAGCGCTGAACACTAATTTGCCAATACTCAATCCGACAGGCATGGAAAGATTTGGCGCCCTGAATTTCAGCCACGATTCCATAAAACTGATAGCGCCTATAAAACCTGTCCATACAAAGGAGCAGGCGGCAATAAAAATAATACTGTTCATTAAATTAAACTTTTAAAAGGGTTGCCTTTGAAATATTCTATTTTAGATTCAAACAGTTCAGCCATTTTACCGGCACGCCATTTTGCGTCTTCGGCAATGGGGCCGATGAACATTTCATCAATAGTTTGTGTAAACAGTTCCATCCATCTTTTAAAATGATTGTGAGATATCGGCAAGTTTGCATGAGGTGGAAAAGGGCTTCCAAAATAGGTGCGCTCTTCCAGCAATATGGTTTGCCAGAAGGTGTACATTTTTTCAAGATGTTGCGGCCACCGATCTTGAATTCTTTCATTAAATATTGGCCCGATCAATTCATCCATTCTCACCTTTCCGTAAAAAGTATCCACCAGTTTTTTTATATCATCAAGTGATATTATTTCCTTTGTTTCATTCATCATTAATTATTCTTTCATTGAGAGGTAAGTGATAAGATAATAAAGTACCCAACCAACAAAACCAATTATCAGTATCCATACCCATGAAGGAATACTCTGCGGTGTTTCGCTTCCTTCAATTAAAAATGTTTTCTGGTCGCCTTTGCTGTAAGCGTTGATCATAAGCGGTAAAACACCATCCACCACAGCATTTTCTTTAATGCCTTCGATGGCGATGGAAGGGCCGTTTCTTACTTCAAAAGGAATGATGCGAAGACCCTCTTTGCCGGTAGGGTCTTTACTTATAATTTTAAGTACGTGTTTTCCATCCACCATTTTACGGGTATCCAGTTCAAAATTTACAGGTGAAACAAATTCCGCAATGGGATTTTGTTCATCATCCAGAAAAATAAATATCGTGCTCTTATCTTTCATTTATTCATTATTTAAAACAAGTCTTTTAATATGGCTTTGCGATTGTTCTCCCGGCCTGATTAGCCATTTAACAGAAAAGAAAAGTGTAAAAAGAACAATGATTACTGCTATCCAGACTATCACATAATCCCAATTGCCGCCAGGGCCGGCGCCATGGGTAATGCCCTGCAATATTTTAGGTTGTTGCTTTTCACAGGCGGGGCAGGCGAAACTACCCAAACTTATGAGCGCCAGCGTAATTAATAATAACATTGTTTTCATGTAACCGCTTTTAGTTTTTTGCAGTGGAAAGAGTTTAATTACCTTATTTGTGTTATAATATTTCATATCGTTGACCATTATTTTTGAGGAGTTGCTTTCACCACATCCATTAGTTTTTTTATTTCTTCCGGTGTAACTTTTTTCGTATTGTTTCCCCAGCTTGATTTCTCATGATTCATAATGGCGGAGATTTCTTCTGCACTTAAATTATTCATTGTACCCACTGCAGGCATTGGGCCAAAGCCTTCCTGGATGCGGCCACTATATCCATTCATTATAATATTCACCATCAGTTCAGGATTGTCATCCTGCACCACCTTACTTCCTTTTAATGGAGGGAAGGCACCTTTCAAACCTTCACCATTTACCTGGTGGCAGCTTTGGCAATTAGCAGTATATAGCGCTACACCATCTAATTCTTTTGAAGCAGAAGAACTTCCCTCCTGTTTTGTTTCTCTTTTATACAGGAATGCAGGAGTTGCTGTTCCATCGGGTAATTTAGTTTGCTTAAGCGATAACAGGTAGGCCACCAGTTGCAATGCTTCATCAGAGGCTACTACTTTGCCGGTTTCGCCTTGCAAATATTCCTGTGGAATGTTTACAATTACATCACCCTTTGCCGGCACCTTCTTTATTTCAAACATCCAGGAAAATGCAGGCATCACAGATTGTGGAACCACAATCCGGGGATTATATAAATGTACAAGATTCCAATCTTTACTCGCCTGCCGGTTACCAACATTTGTAAGATCGGGACCGGTTCTTTCAGAGCCTAAAAGAGTAGCAGTATTTCGCCAGAAATCCTGGCGATGAATACCGGCATAGTCTGCGGCTATGCTTGGCCGTGAGCCCCATACTTTATCCATATCTACATTGCGCACCTGCTGGGTATGGCAACCTATACAGCCATTCGCAATATAAATCTCTTTGCCTTTTAAAGCTTCTGCGCTTAACGTCTCTGCATTAGGCAGAACGGCATTATTATTTTGCATGTTGAATGCAGGAATAATTGCTACCAGCAAAGTTAAACTAACAAAGAATAAGGTGGCTGTTCCAAAAAGCCTTTTATGATTATCAAATAATTCCATGTTATATCAATATCTTTTATGCAATTGGATCAAAATTATTTTGCTCGTTTTTTAATTTTTCTAATGCCATATCTTTCACGTCAGCTACGGCGCTACCTGCGAGCATTTTATACATATTATAAGCGAAGAATAAATGCGACAACCACATGAGGCTTCCCCCGATAGCACGCCATAACCAATATGGCGCCATGAAAACCACGCCATCAATAAATGGTTTTCCCTGCATCCACATGATTCCCTTGATGGTGCTTCCATACATAAGTGGAACGGTATAAAAAAGTAACCCGATCAGCGCCAGCCAGAAATGTGCTCCTACTGTTATTTGCGGAGGTTCTTTACCGGTAAGTCGCGGTACCACTGCATAAATACCGGCCCAAACAAAAAAACAGATGATTCCATACATAGTAAGGTGCGAATGGGCCACCGTGAAATCAGTAAAGTGCCAGTATAAATTAGACGTGCGAAAGGCTTCTGCAGTACCCTGCATAGAACCTGTAAAATAAAATATGATGCCTACTAAAAAGAAGGGCAACGTGTAACTGCCCGGCAACTTATACCATGATCCTTTAAAAGTCATGAGAAAGTTCGTTGTTCCGGCTACCACCGGAATTGCCATCCCAGCACTGCCCGCAATAGCAACGGTTTGCAACCACCATGGAATAGCGCTGAAAATAAAGTGATGCGTTCCTATCAATGTGTAAAATAATATCTGGGTCCAAAATGCAAGGATGCCCAAACTATAAGAATAGATCGGTTTATTAAGTTGCTGTGGAAGCATATAGTAAACAATGCCTAGGGTAAAAAGCATAAACCACATACCCACGCCCTGGTGCATGTAATAACCTTGTACAATTGTATTGCCGAGCCCGTTTGCCCAAAAAGGAAGATAGGCTACTAACACAATTACTATTGCAAATATTACGGCCGCCACCATGTACCAATTGGAAATATAAATTTCTTTAGTTTTTCGTTTGGCTATCGTTCTTAAAAAATTAATTAACGTTAATACAAGCCCGATGGCAAATAACAACATCACTGGCCAAATGTATTCGCGGTACTCACCACCACTATTGTTGATGCCTGCCATAAGGCATATTGTACCCAATACCACAGAAGCATTAATAAGAATTAGCGTGTACCAGCCTTGTTTCATACTCCGTAAAGAAGTATTGCTCACGGTAGGCACAATGTAATATCCAAGCCCCAACATGCCCAGCGATGCCCAACCCCAAAAAACCACATTGGTATGAACTGGCCTAAGGCGTCCAAAACTTAACCAGCTTATGTGATCCACATCCGGCGCCACGAATTTAATACCAAGATACTCTCCAATTGTAGTTCCAAACAACAGCCAGAAAGTAGCGCAGCCCAGGTACCATAAAATAAGTTTTGTTAACTGCGGATCTAAATTCGGCCGTTTGAGCGCCTTCTTTTTTATGGCAACAACAGGAATACTGCCGTTAGTATTTATGTTGATTAATCCTTTGCTGTCTTCTGCTTTCAATTGCCCCGATAATTCATCGTTCGCAAGCCTGTAATCCAATGCAGCTTTTCTTTTTAATAAGGTTTCGCTTATTTCATCATCTGGTAATTCTTTCAGGAAAGCGGCAAGTTTTTCAGCCTCATCAAGATTTTGCTTCCGGCGGTACTGTTTTAAAACATTTCTTACTTTAAATATCATTAAAATAATACCGACCAAGATGGGAACAAGAATTAAGGTAATGGTGATGACTACTCCAGGATCACTGAGTACGGAACTTGCGTTCTGTTCGCCGGTTTGCGCAAAAATATTTTGGGTGAGAAACAATGAGGGTATCAGCAAAATAAAAATCAGCAACATGAAATTACCTCCACTTCCCCAGGATGTACCGTGATTTCTTTGCCCTTGTTTATACTGAATGAACTCACCTATTTGTTTACTATCCATATTACTTATGTATTGATTCAGGCGGCCTTCTTCATTCTCTTGCTTTTTCTTTTTCGCTGTCATAATAACCTCTGTAGTTTTTATTTTCAGAAATATTGCTGCGACCAATAAAATAATTAAGAGTACAATCAGCAATAAAATGCTTCCATTATGATTAGGAATAAATTGAGCGGTGGCTGTAGTATCAGCCTGCGCAAACAATGTAAAAGAATCAAATAGGCAAAATGTACCCAGAAATAATCTTTTATAAAAGTAGCCGGTTTTCATTATAAATATATTAATACCTTTTTATCCTTTATTATATTAAATTTTTCATTTCCGTTTTAGGAATGTCAGATTCTTTTCCAGGTTTTTACTGAACTCTCCTATTTTAGCCTCCTGAAGCATATTATAAATATCTTTTCTGACTATTATAAATTTATTGTGAATTGGGCAAGGTTTAGTTTCAGAGCAGGTTTTTAGCCCCAGACCACAACCCGAAAAAAGCTTGTTCCCGTCTACAGCTTTAACTATATCAGCTAAAGAACAACCAAGTTGTTCTTTAGCGATGTAAAATCCTCCGGTAGGTCCTTTTAGTGATTGAAGAAGCTCCTTACGGACTAAATCCTGCAAAACTTTCGCTATAAAATATTTTGGACTCCCAATTTTATCTGCTATTTCATTCATTCCTGTTATACTTTCCTTTTTGGATTTCTGTGCAATAAAAATCATCGCCCGAATAGCATATTCACAAGTTTTTGAAACCATTTTTTTCTTTTAAAATACAAAGATATAAAAATAAATTATTAAAGGAGTTTTATATCTTCTATTCATTGGAACGGGGTGTGTAAACTGGTTATATTGGTCTGTAATTCCTGAAACTTCCCGAATATAATTTTATTGAATTAGCCAGGGAAACATGATAAAACGCATTCCTGCAAAAGCAATTCAGCTACCATTCATATAAAATTCCATTAGAATAATAAGAGTTATGATTGGTCAGTTTCATCATAATTTTAAGCTCCATTATTCCTAAGTTTATATTGTATACTGAATATATTTTTTGTGAAATCTAAAATCAGGATATATCTACTACTCTCTCAGTATACAAGCCCGGGATTTCCACAGGATAAATTCTTAGTAAAATCTATTCTATACTACCATTAGCCAGTAAAGGTAGGTTTACTGTAAATAATGGTCAGCATCAGGATTTACAGAATTTAAAGATGAACAGGGTTAGTAATCCTAAAAGCCAACTGATGCATTTTATAATCATGGGAATCCTAACCATACCAAAAATCATAGTTCAGACAAAATATCCAAGCCAGGATTTAAAGGGTAAAAGTCTTTTGGCCAAAAAGAATAACTTTGTATCACTGTAAAAAATATTTGTACTACACTTTATTGGCCATAGCATATAACTTCTTACCAACAGGTGTTAGAATTAGCTTCTTGTTTCTCCTGTAAAAAACCAATGTTCCTACCTGTAGTTCCGCTTCTTTTAGTTGGTAACTCAATGCGCTTTGGGACAAATGCAAAACATCCATAGCCCTGGTAATACTACCTTCCTCAACAATTGCTTTTATAAGCCTTAGATATCGTATTTCCATTTTGTTATAAGTATTACAAAACTAAATCTATGAATCGGGGTATAGTTAAAATTTATATGAAAAGATTACATGTTAACTATTGAATCTACTAATCTTATTGATGAAGAATTATATGGCAACGATGTGAAAAATATCCTCTCATAAAAAATAATAGTAATGGTATTTCAATAATTATAGCAAATTCGAAAAGTTGAATTTTTCAGTTGTTCGTTAATTAGAATCTGACATGCTAACCTGTAATT
>DATCMY010000418.1:0-15080 GCA_036565505.1 Hanamia sp. | reverse complement strand
AGAAAGGATTCAACATGAGATAATGCCATTGCTGGCTAATACCCATACAGAAACTACGGTAACCGGCACAGCCATGACGCGGGCTTATGAACAATCAAAACACATCATCAAACAACATGTAAAGGCCGGGCCGGATGATGTATTGATTTTTGCCGGTAGCGGAATGACAGGAGCCGTTAATAAATTACAACGCCTGCTGGGCCTTCGTATTCCCGAAAGGATAATGGATTATGTAAAGGCAGGCCGTCTGCCCTCTCCCGCTGAATTGGAAAACAACAAAGTGCGTATTCATGCACTGTTCAGCAATTATCTTGATATTGACCCTGAATTAAAGCCCATCATATTTGTGTCGCACATGGAGCATCATTCCAACCAAACTTCCTGGCTGGAAACCATTGCCGATGTGGAAATTATCCCCAACGATGAAAATGGCAACATCAACCTCCCTGCTCTTGAGCAACTATTGCAAAAGTATCAAAACCGGAAAAATAAAATTGCAGCCGTTACCGGCTGCTCCAATGTAACCGGCATACAAACGCCTTATCACGAGGTAGCACAATTGGCGCATGCGTATAATGGGCTCTGTTTTGTTGACTTTGCCTGTTCGGCTCCGTATGTGGAGATTGATATGCATCCGCCAATGAAGGGCGGAAACCTGGATGCTATTTTCTTTTCGCCACATAAATTCCTTGGCGGACCGGGCACACCGGGTGTATTGATTTTTCATAAAAATTTATACCACAATATTATTCCTGATCAGCCGGGTGGCGGCACCGTAACTTATACCAACCCGTGGAAATATCATGAATACATAACCGACATTGAACAAAGAGAAGATGGTGGCACTCCCCCGTTTTTACAAGGCATCAAAGCTGCGCTGGCTGTGAAGTTGAAAGAGGAAATGGGTGTTGATAATATGCTTAAAAGAGAAGAAGAAATTTTAAAAATTGTTTTTGAACGTCTTCCAAAAGTGAAAGGTATAGACATTATGGAAGGACAGAATCAAAACCGGCTGGGTGTGATTTCTTTTTTGATCAGGGGTGCCCATTTTAACCTGGTGGTGAAATTGATGAACGATCATTTTGGTATTCAAACCCGCGGTGGTTGTGCCTGCGCAGGTACGTACGGCCACATGCTCCTGCATGTAGATGAGATGCATTCCAATGAAATTCTGGATGAAATTCACAAAGGCGATCTTAGCTGCAAACCCGGATGGATACGGATGTCTATTCATCCCGTGATGACAGATGAAGAAGTAAACTATCTGCTGGATGCCATAGAAAAGATAGCTTTAAATTATAATGAATGGAAGAACGATTATGTTTATGAAGCCGATACCAATGAGTACCATCACCATTCTTACAAAGATGAAATCGATACTAAGGTTAATGAATGGTTTGCTAAGAGGTTGACTTGAGTTTTCAATTCAATATCTCAACAGCAACTCAATAGTCAAAATCCTCCGGCTCCCCCATCAATTTCCTTCCGAGCAGCACCATGTTGTTGTAAAAATCAGTTTGGCTTCTGCTATCTTCTTTTTCAGGAAAAGTAATGCCAAGGGCCAGCTTCATTTTATATTGCTCAAAGGCGGCAGGCAGGTTCTCCTCTATTTTTTTGCTACGAAAGCGGGCGGCTGCAATTTGTATAGCCTCAAGCCAGTTTTCATTTTCTTCTATAGGTATATTTTCATCAGCATACATCAGTATATCCAGGTCATCTCTTAGCATTTCTTCTTTTTCAGTAAATTGAGTCCAGGCTAAATAAACTTCATGCATTTCCCTGTTTGGCTTATCTTCAAAAAGATTCATGAAGTTGGCCAGCAAGTTGTCGGTAAATTCATTAAAATACCGGCCCTTTTCCGGCGCCAGCGCAGGATTTTCAGCCACGGCCCTCTTTTCTTCTTCCTGCAGCAGGCGTGTTCTTTCATTATTGCCTTTTTTAAAATAAAAAATATCTTTTTCCACTTTAAGGTCAGGCAAGGTAAGCTCTGTTCCATGGCCAGTGTGTTCAAAATAAAACTGATACCATTCCGGCACGATACGATCCGTTTCTTCCTCGTTATTATATGCATCTCTAATGGCATCAAAATCCTGCCAGTCTTCGAGAAAGCCTAATGGTTGATGATTACCATCGTTCTCCTTCATGTATTCACAATACAGTTCTACTTCATATTCAGTAACCGGCTCCAGGAAACCGGCATTTAAAACATTGTGTCCCCAATATATAAAATCAAAGATCGTTCTTACCTCCTCTACCGGTTCTTCAATGGCACCCGCTCTGTACCTGCATTGAAACAGAAATAACTTTACTTGCTGAATCTCTGCAAGGCGCATCACGGCAGCATTCACCCACCGGGTTTCCATTTTTTCCAACTCGTTTTTAAAAGTAGGACCATAGATGGTCCACATCGCTTTTTTTAAAGCATACAAACTCACAAAACTATTTACCGATGAGGGTGTATAGTCTTTAAAAAAGTGATCAAATTTTTCATCATTCCTTATCTCTTCTATGAATTGAAGCCTAAGCTGGTCCCGGTTTTTATCAAGATCTTCCATATTATTTTTTTGAATAAAAATTTATCTGGCTGAACAAAAAAAAAGCCACACATTGGTGGCTTTGGTAAAAATAATTAATATTATTGAATTAGGGTTGATTAGGCGTAAACGAAGATTCAGTTGATCTTAATGCAATAGATTATTAAGCTAACTTCTTTTATTGCTTCTTTAGCTGGCTCCCGCTTTTACTTTCTTTGACTAAAAATAATAAGACATCGTTAATTCCCAATAACCGCCAAGCCCTGAACTATTGGTGGAAGTCACCGGCACATACAGGCTGGCAGCGGGACGTATGCTAAATGAACCATAATCTATTGAAGACTCTAAATTCAATTCGATGTTATTCAGTGAAATTTTCTGAGTGGTTTTGACAGTAGTCGTAGTAGTAGTAGTAGTAGTAGTAGTTGTTGTATTCCCCCGTCCGTGGCTGCTGGCATGTGGGTTCTTTACAATTTGACTGAATTGACTACTATTAGAAATATATTTTGAAAGTTTTAGAAATGAAAAATATTCATTGGTTCCTGCATTCATAAGTATGGATGGCGTTACATTAAAAGAAAAATCATTTTGTTCCCAGGCAAAAGAATGGCCTACTCCCCCGACAAGTTCTATATCATACGCCGAGGTTGATGGAGATACTTCTTTATTGGTTCCGAAACCCAAACCTGCAGAAAGTCTTGGCATCAGCCATGATTTTTTATAAGTGGCTGCCAGAATTATTTCGTTGGTTATAGGTGTAGTAGGTATGCTGCTATTATTGGTAAAAAAGAAGTGGCTATAATCTGCTACAAGATCAAAAATCTTTTTATCATACTGTTCCAGACCTATGGTAACGGTATGCATAAAAATCCCAGGATGAGAACCACCGGCTACGAAAACAGGAGAGTAAACAACTCCAAATCCACCCTTGCTTCTGATGTTGAACCTGGGAGCTATCGAAAGAGCGTTTTGAAAACTGGTATCTGTACCTGAAACATTGAGGGTAGGTACACTTGTAAAATTAATCCCTAAAGTAGGTTGCCATTTTTTTGTATCATTCTGGGCCATACAATAAGAATAAAGCACTAAAAATAATAGTGCTAAAGGAATTTTTTTCATGGATTTATGCAATTTTAATCTAAATTAAACGTAGGATTTGAATTAAAATTGCAAACGTAGTTTTAATTTTAATTCATAATTTTTATTAAGGAATTATATTGTCACCAGAGTGTAAGATTAAAGAGTAATTTGTAGTTTCGAAAGGTATTTATTGTGATAAAACACTTTTGTATTTTCAGGATAAATAAAGAAAATGATCGCACAACAAATATTGCCACCAATTATCTCCTATGGGTTGATAAAACTTCTTGTCACGATTCCTATTTAAAACAATAACTTACCATTATGCTTCGATTGCTTTGGACAATTTATTGGAAATTATCGGGCTGGAAAGTTGTTGGCCGGTTTCCCCATCAATATAAAAAAATGGTACTGATAGTGGCACCACATACCAGTTGGAAAGATATTTTGGTGGGGTTTGCTGCCCGCAACGAATTAAAAATTAACCATGCGAAATTTTTAGGAAAAAAAGAATTATTTGATGGAGCATTTGGCTGGTTGTTCCGGTGTATGGGCGGCACACCGGTTGATCGCTCCGGCAAACATGGCATGGTAGAACAGGCAGCAACATTATTTACCTCCAATGAAAATTATATTTTAGCCTTAGCGCCGGAAGGAACACGAAGGAGGGTAAATAAATTGCACAGTGGTTTTTATCATATTGCAAAGCGGGCACAGGTTCCAATAATGCCGCTGGGATTGGATTTTGAAAACAAGAAAATCGTATTGGGAGAACCTTTATTTACAAGCAACGATGAAGAGGCTGACTTCAAAAAAATCATTGCATTTTTTGCAGACATAACAGGAAAAAAACCGTCATTCGATTTGCGTCATCTTAAAGTTTTGAAATAAATTAAAACAGAATTTTACTTCTTCAGTTATATCTCCGGAATTGACATTGTGCAAACAGGATTAAAGAGATATTTTTTAAGCAAATCCTGTTGCAACATGGTATGAATGTCCAGAATTTTCACCATTCCCCAATTAACACATGAACCTTCCGGAATAATCTACCTTGTAGGAAAATATTTAACAGGCACAAAAGTTTATCATGAAAATACATCAAATAAAATTCGGTTTTATTTTACTGGTTACTTCTATAATAACCATTTTGGGACTTTCCAATTGCGGGCAGCAAACCAGTACTGAAAAAACCAGCACCAAAAGTGAAACGGCAAAACAAGAGACGGCGATTCCATCAAATAGTGCAGATAGCCAGGCTTCAATTCCGGCAAATGAGGTAAAAATTGAAAAGGCTGATCATACACAAGAAGAAAAAAATACAGTAGTAAAGAAAGAAACAGAGCCGGTTAAAAAATTACCTGCTGAACAAAATGTAAATGTGGTTAATGATAATAAAACTGGCGCTAAGACTCAAGCAGCCCCCTCTGTCAATCAACCGGTTATTGAAACTAAACCAGCCCCCGATGTTGTAAAAGTTACTGAACCTATAAAGCCAACTGCCCAACCACAGCCAAAAGCAGCCGAAGTTCCAAAACCTGTTGTGGTTGCAAAACCCTCACCCGAACAGGATGGGTGGATTGTTCCGGCAAAATATAAAACAATGATCAACGCTTACCCTGCAACCAAAGAAAGTATTGCACTTGGCAAATCATTGTATTCCACCAACTGCAAATCATGCCATGGAAATAAAGGGGATGGTGATGGAACAAAAGCTGCAACTATTGACACAAAAATGAGATCTTTCCGAAGCGCTGGTTTCCTTGCCCAGGAACCAGGTGAGATTTTTTACAAGGTAAGCACCGGGCGCAAGGACATGCCAAAATTTGAAAAAAAAATCCCAGATGATGAAGATAGATGGGCACTGGTTCATTACATCATGAATTTATAAACAAATTTTTTATTTTCTGCAGACAGAAGATACTACAAACTAATTTGAATTTTTTGTGTTATTACTGAGATTCAGGTTTTTTATGCATCAAATTTAGAGTATAAGAAAACTATATTCTTACAAAATGCACGTTGCGAAAATGATTTATAGAATTGAATATATTTATTGGAACCGCAATTGTTTTAATTGGTTTTTATTTTCAGACAACTTTTATCTGTGGCTGAAAAATAATTTTTGATTTTACTGAATTGGAGATAAGACAGGCTGCTTCAGACTTATCTAAAACCCTTAAAGCTTTTTCCCTGTCTGCCTCATCATGAATGATTAGCACCGGAGTCAGTAAAATTTCGCTAATCATATACTTGTCATCCACCTTTTCCAACTTGCCATCGGCATTACTTTCAAAATTCACAAAACTGAATTTTGAATTCTCCGCAATAGCAAGGAAAGTAGTCATCAGGCAACTGTTTACAGCAGCCACCAGTAAATGCTCCGGCGTCCAGATGCCAGCCATACCTTTAGGAAATTCAGGAGGTGTAGCTACTTCAATAGTTGATTGCAATACGGGTGAACTCATCAGTCCCATACGGTCGTTCTTCCAGTTTACATTTACTTTATAATGATGTGCAGTATCCATAATATTTTGTTTTGAACCAGTTTTAAAAAAATGATTTCAGAACAAAATTAATTTAAGGTTCATGGATTATGTGTAACATATATCACAATAGGCCACAAAGTGAGGAAGATCATATTTGTGGATGACAATAATTTCCCCTTGGGTTAATCAATGTCATTGTAAATAACGAGGCTATAATATTATTGATGTGAAATATTTAAACTCTTACATAAATCTTTCTTTTATCTAACCAAAACCCTATACTCCAGCAAAACAGCATATAAGTAATAGCAAAAAGCAAGGAACCTAAATAGTTGCCCGCATGACTGAAGATATTTTGGAAAATCCAGTGGAACAAATTTGGTCCTCCAGCTCCTGTAATAGGAATCATAAAAAGTACAGTGACCATCAATTCAGAAAGCATGTAAATAAACAGGGGATTTTTACCAAACACCTGGAAAAAATTGGTCCATTTCACTTTCTTTTGAAGATCTATGATATAAGTGAGCGTTGCCAGTATGATACAATCCAATCCAACGGTATATACTACGAAACTGCTGGTCCATAATTTTTTACTGATTGGAAATAGCAAATCCCAGAAATAACCACAAACCAATAATGCAAAACCTGCTAATAATAATTTGGTTACACCTTCATAAGTATTTCCTTTTTTCTGTATCCATTTTCCTACCACAAATCCGCCTACTACATTTGCAATTGCGGGCATTGTGCTTAACCATCCCTCGGGATCAAAGGCAACACCTTCTCCGTGATACATGTGATTTTCTCCCATGAGCCATTTATCAAGTTTATACCCTGCATTACCCAGCATGGTTAATTGTGCCCCCGGGTCGCCAAACCAATACAATAAAATCCAATAAAAAAATAATAATAGAACACTTATGATAATGGTGGCTTTAGGTTTAAAATAATAAATCATCAAAGAAGCAATTCCATAGCATAAAGCGATTCTTTGCAACACGCCCATAATTCTTGTGTTGGCCATAGGCGATCCAATAATATGGTGCGCCTTATCAAGCCTGAAAAACGGGAACCAATACATAAGATAGCCAAGTAAAAAAATAAGGGCAGTTCTTTTTAAAATTTTCAACACCACCTGCGACTGTGTCATGGTTGTCCATTTGCGCATTACAAAACTCATGGCATTTCCTACTGCAAATAAAAAGGAAGGGAAAACCAAATCGGTTGGTGTAAAGCCAAACCATTGCGCGTGTAATAAGGGCGAAAAAGTAGTGGGGCCATTACCTGGCGTATTCACTATTATCATAAAGCAAATAGTCATTCCACGAAATACATCCAATGAAATATTCCGGGTCTGCGAAGCAGAGGATTTTAGATCTGAAGTCATTTGATAAATTGGTTAGTTTTTAAAAATCAGGAAGCAATTGTATCATTAAATGTACATAAATAATTCTTTCAAATAACAATCGTCAAAAAAAAATGATAATAATGTTACGATTTGTAATGAGTAGCCCCGGGAAGAAGTATCGTAAAAGAATAAAATATGACATTTTTTTTAATTGTATAGATGACATAGCATACTATGGTCACCAACAAAATATCATTATCCCCAATATAATTTGGAGAAGGCAATGTAATCGTACACCAAATAAAATTACCTGATAATTTTAAATATCCTGCTCCATCGCGGTCCGTTATCGTAACTGAACCAAATTAAGGAAGCTTTACCAACTATATGATCTTCGGGCACAAACCCCCAAAAGCGGCTATCAAGAGAATTGTGGCGATTGTCTCCCATCATCCAGTAATAATCCATTTTAAAAGTATAACTGGTAGCCGGTTGACCATTAATAAAATATTGTCCGTTTTTTTCTTCAAATTTATTGCCTTCGTAAGTAACAATACAGCGTTTGTAAAGGATAATATTATCAGGAGTCAGTTGAATGGTGGCTCCCTTTTTGGGTATCCATACCGGGCCGTAATCGTCTACAGTCCATCCGTTGCCGGCTACATAAGGAAATAAAAATGGGCTCTTATCATAATCCGTAAGAGGCGACGGTTGAATACTCTTTACGTTAGGCAACATTTTCAATTGCACCAGTTCATCATCGCTCAGGCCTATCTGGTAAGTATTGGTACCTATCATTCTCACCTGGTTTTTATTTTGATCATCCAT
Organism: Hanamia sp.; assembly: GCA_036565505.1. Classification (GTDB taxonomy): domain Bacteria; phylum Bacteroidota; class Bacteroidia; order Chitinophagales; family Chitinophagaceae; genus Ginsengibacter. Next base: position 6,801 of record DATCMY010000418.1, on the reverse strand, counting down.
ATTATCCTGTATTCCCATACCATTCAATTGATCTGGATCAAGAGGCGTAGATGTATTCACCAAATAATTAAATTCATGATGCTTGGGTAAAGGTTGCTCAACGCCGTCAATATAAACATTCCTGCTTTTTACCTGCAAAGTATCTCCGGCAACACCCACACATCTTTTAATAAAATTTTCTCTTTTATCAACAGGGCGTGTAATGATCATATCACCATATTGATCGAGCACCCGTTGCCTTGCTTCCTGCTCCGAAACATGATCCTGCATCATTCTACCCTGAATTTCCTGGTAATAGGTTATTTGCGAACCGTGTTCATTATCATTGATCAAAGTATCGTTAACCGGAAAATTAAAAACGACTACATCACCTCTTTTTACCGGTTTGGCAAACCAGCGGGTATAAGGAATTTCGATCCATTCCACGTAAGATTTTGTATTGGTACCCATGATGGTATGGTGCATAAAAGGTAATGCCAATGGCGTATTGGGAATGCGGGGCCCATAGGCGAACTTGCTCACAAATAAAAAATCATTGACGAGTAAAGTTTTTTCCATTGAAGGTGTTGGAATAGTGTAAGCCTCAAATACAAAAGTTCGGATTAAGGTAGCAGCTACTATGGCAAACACGGCCGCGTCTATCCATTCGCGTATGGCGCCTTTTTTATAATTTTTTACAACAGCTATACCGGCATATCTTTCATTATCTGAAAAGCCGAGATAAGGGAAATAAATAAAAGGGGAAAAAACAGTAAGGAAATGATGAAAAACTCCGAAACGTCCAAAATGTTCTACAAATTTTATTAAAAGCCAGATGGTGATAAATTGTCCCGCTATAGGAATTAATTGCAGGTAGAACCATACTTTTTTCAATTCCATTTTTTCTACCATACACCATGTATTGTATAATGGAATTAATGCTTTCCAGGGAGTGATACCGGCTTTTTTAAACATTCCATATAAACCGATAAGGGAAATAATAAATGTTACAATAAATAAAAGTAAACCTATGCTCATTAGTTAATTTTTTGTAATGCTGACAAAAGTACCATATAAAAGTTCTTATAAAAATAATCTATCGAAATAGTTATCATTAGTTTAACAATGAAAAGGTAACGGGCAATTATCCCTCAAAAAAATGATACCATTAATTCAATAATTCTCTCAATATCTCATTCACTTTATCGGCTCTGTTCATCAGCAATAAATGGCCTCCATCCGGAATTACATAATCTGCTTTGATATATTTAATTGGAAAAATATGGTCTTTGCCTCCATGTATGTGTACAATGTTTTGTGGATACCAATTATTTTTCCATTGCAAAATCTGTTCAATTGCCCAGGAAGTATATTTTGGATTAATATTTTTTCTGTATTCCTTTACCAATGCTCTTTCTTCTTTGGTTTCTACGCCAAGGTTATAATCTTCTATTGGCGTAAGGAAAGTATATGGGCGAAGTGGAAGGAATTTATTGATATGCCATTTCCCTGCAATGCGCATGGTCAAAGGCATTTCATGGATAGTTTCTATACTGGAAATAAGGATGATTTTTTCCGGGGATATGATTTTTGAAATTTCAACGCACATCATTCCGCCAAAAGATAAACCAACTAAAATGGGATCAGGATGCAATATCTCTTCTCTCATCCTTTGAGCGTAAGATTGAATTGATTCGTTTTTTTTAGGAATTTTCCAGGGAATAAAATGAATTTCATTTTTCCCAAAGTCTAAATTGGCGAATACACGTTCATCTGCACCAAAACCACTTATGCAGTAAATATGTTTCATGTGTTCATTTTTATATCTTTCATTTGTCTCATGGAATAGCCTAAATGATCATCCTGTTTGGTGAGTAACATTCCCCATGGCTATTTCATAAATAATTACAGTTTTAAAAAAAAAATTCATTTTACTTTTTGGGTAAAACATAATTTTCTATATCCTCAGCAGTAATTGTTTTTCCGGAAAGAATAACCAATCTCTCCACTACATTGCGCAGCTCACGTATATTGCCGGTCCATTTATATTTTTGCAAAAGATCAACAGCTTTTTTATCAATAGCTTTTTTGGGTTGTCCGTAATCTTTAGCTACATCTTCTAAAAAACGATCTACCAACAAAGGAATATCAGAAATACGTTCGTTTAATGAAGGCACATGTAAAATGATAACACCCAGGCGATGATATAAATCGAGACGGAAATTTTTATTATCAACTTCTTTTAAAAGATCCTTATTGGTTGCAGCTATTACTCTTACATCTACATTAATATCCCTGTCGGCGCCCACCCTGGAAATCTTTCCTTCCTGCAAGGCGCGTAATACTTTTGCCTGCGCATTCAAACTCATATCTCCTATTTCATCCAAAAATAAAGTGCCACCGCTTGCCTGTTCAAATTTTCCAATGCGCTGTTTTACCGCGGAAGTAAAACTTCCTTTTTCATGTCCGAACAATTCACTTTCGATTAATTCACCGGGAATAGCTGCGCAATTTACTTCAACCATCGGGGCATTTTTACGGGAGCTTTTTTCATGAATCCATCTTGCTACCAATTCTTTACCCACACCATTTTCACCGGTAATTAATACACGCGCTTCTGTAGGGGCTATTTTATCGATGGTATCCTTTATCTTTTTTATCGGATTGGATTCACCCACTATTTCCTGCACCTTACTCACCTTACGTCTCAGCACTTTTGTTTCTGCTACCAATGTGGTTTTATCCATTGCATTGCGCAGGGTGATCAACATACGATTGAGGTCTGGCGGTTTAGAAATATAATCGTACGCGCCTTTCTTTACCGCTTCCACAGCGGTTTCTATATTTCCATGCCCGCTGATGATAATGATGGGAACTTCATTATTAATTTCTTTTGCTTTTTCAAGAAATTCTATCCCATCAAGCTTGGGCATCTTAATATCACAAAGTACAAGGTCGTAATCTTTTTCTTTAAATTTTTTCAGTCCTTCCTCCCCATCGGATGCTTCATCAATTTTATAGCCCTCATACCCAAGTATTTCCGTTAAGGTTTTTCTGATTGCTTTTTCGTCATCAATAATAAGAATAGATGGCATGTTGAATTATTTAATTATTGGGGTATATTGTTTTATTGTTGAATTATTTGTTGTCTTTGCTTGCTCTTTATCATTTTCACTTTTTAATAATTAATTGTCAATCAAGAAGCCTCCATCATCAAATACGCTTTTATAAATCCATCAAGTTCACCATCCATTACCGGACCAATATTTCCTACTTCATAATCTGTTCGATGGTCTTTGATCATTTTGTAAGGATGAAAAACATAACTGCGAATCTGGCTCCCCCACTCTATTTTTTTCTTCGAGGCATTCGATGCATTTAATTTCTCCTGTCGCTTACGCATCTCTTCTTCATAAAGCCGGCTTTTGAGCATTGTCATTGCCTTTTCACGGTTTTCACCCTGGGTTCTTGCCTGCTGGCATTCAACAATTATACCTGATGGTTTGTGAGTTAACCTTACAGCCGTTTCTACTTTATTTACGTTTTGTCCGCCACTGCCGCCACTTCTGAAAAATGCCCATTCTACATCTGCAGGACTTACTTTTATTTCTATGGAATCATCAATTAAAGGATAAACGTAAATACTGGCAAAACTGGTATGCCGGCGGGCATTACTATCAAAAGGAGAAATGCGCACCAGGCGATGAACGCCACTTTCTGCTTTTAAAAATCCATAAGCAAAGGGGCCGTCAAATTGTAATGTCGCGCTTTTTATTCCCGCGCCATCGCCTTCCTGGTAATCGAGTTCTGTTACACTCCAGCCCTGTTTTTCGCCATACATCCTGTACATCCGCAGGAGCATATCGGCCCAATCCTGGCTTTCTGTACCACCGGCCCCGCTATTGATTTGAAGTATAGCAGGCATTTCATCTTCAGGCTGATTTAAAGTACTTTTAAACTCTGCTTCTTCCGCAGCTTGAAAGGCGTTTTCGTAAGCAACTTTTACCTCCTCTTCTGAGGCTTCCCCTTCTTTCCAGAAATCGAAAAGTACGGCTAAATCTTCCACTTTTGATTTTACATCAGTATACAAATTTAACCAGTACTCATTCAATTTTATGGATTTTAAAATTGAAGTAGCGCGTTCGCTATTGTCCCAAAAACCTGGTGAAAGCGAAAGTTGTTTATCGTTATTTATTTTTTGTTCACGATTCTCAACGTCAAAGAAACCTCCTCAAAACCACAAGACGGTCTCTCAAATCTTTTAATAATTCTGTTGTCATAGCCGCAAATATAATGATGATCGTGTTAATGATTCTTTATCTTTATAAGATAAGAGATAATAACTTTTTTTCTTAAATTTATAGAGACAAAACATCCCCGATGAAAAAATATCTATTCTTATTTATTTTTGGCCTCATAACTAACTTTACAATGGCTTTACCTGGCCATAATACATTTTTAAAAACCGCTTCTGACCCGGTAAAAAAAATTGTAAAAGAAATCGCGAAATCAAATATTTACGAATTTACACCTACGACAGGCAATGAAGTTTCTGAATCTCAGCAAAACAAACGATATGAAGCATTGCTAAAAACCGCCTCTGTGGAAGAACTCACCAACCTGGCCACTAAACACAAAAATGCAGTAGTAAGGCTGTATGCTTTCCAGGCCTTGGTTTTGAAATTAAAAGATATTCCCAAAGAAATTATTGACAAATTTAAAAATGATGCTACTATGGTCTACACATTACGTGGTGATATTGCAGATAAAACTCCTGTGAATAAAATATCGGTAACGTTTTTATATTAAGCTATAATTCTAAAATGATAACAAATGGACTATTTATATTTTTTTGAAAGAGACATGAAGAAATTAAGTGAAGAAATCAATTTGTATAAAAATGAAAATGATCTATTGAAAATAAAAGAAGGCATCAGCAATTCGGCCGGAAATATAACGCTGCACCTTATCGGTAACCTGAATCATTTTATAGGGAAAACGCTGGCGAATACCAATTATATCCGTGAACGCGATAAAGAATTTTACTTAAAAAACGTATCCCGTAAAAAATTGACTGACGAAATAAATAATATTTCAACTATCATTAAAAACACATTGCCAGAATTATCAAATGAGGATTTGAAAAAAGATTTCCCAATTAAGATAAATGACAAGGTTTTCTCCACAGAAAATTTGTTGGTTTATTTACTGGCACATTTAAATTATCATCTCGGGCAGGTTAATTACCATCGGAGAATGATTTAAACGATAGCTTTTCATCTTAATTTAAATTTCTTATCCCCCATTGTCTTTTTATTACCATAAAAAAGGCCGGTAAAAAATACCGGCCATAATATGATTGAAAATCATTCAGTAATTAATAATGCACAGTAGTACCCCTTTGGGCCAATATTGCTTCACCAATAACCTGATCCAGAGCCTTTAAAGTTTCATCAACATAAATATCGCTGCCGATCGTTTTTAAGAATTGTGCTTCTTTTTTTACTTGAACCGTATCGCCTGCGATTGCCATGGAATCCACTTTAAGGCTTTTTACATTCAGGTTCGCTGGTAATTTTGATTCATCCTCTAAACGTTTGGAAGCGTCTCTTATTTCTTTTTGCATTTCCCTGTACTTAACGATGTTTAGCGGAACTTCCTCATTCCTGTATTTATCAAGCAGGGATACTGTTTCTCTTATACTTTTAAAATTGTTGTTTTTATTTATTTCTTCATTTATTTTATTTACAACCGGTGAAAAACTATAACCCGGATTCCACAAAGTGTAACTGGCTTTTGGAATTTCGTCCCAGGCTAAAGCATCAGGATTATCCTTTTCTCGGAATTTAGCATTCTCCATTCTGTCAGGAATAATAATATCAGGAACTACCCCACGTAATTGAGTAGCACCGCCGTCAATTCGATAAAATTTCCTGAAAGTAAGTTTAACATCCCCAAGTCTTTCGTCAGGATGAGCGAATAAAGCATTTTCGGCCTGGGGATCAAGAGAAATACTTCTTTGAACCGTACCTTTTCCATAAGTAGAAGTGCTGCCAATTATAATTCCACGATGATAATCCTGTATGGCTGCTGCAAAGATTTCTGAAGCTGAAGCACTTAATTCATCAACCATAACGGCTAATGGGCCAGTGTATAAAACATCTTTATCCTTGTCTTCTAAAATACTCGCTTTTTCATCGCGCCCTTTTACCTGAACTACCGGGCCATCTTTTATAAACAGGCCTACCATATCTACCACATCTGTTAATGATCCACCGCCATTTCCCCTAAGGTCAATTACAATTCCATCCACATGTTCCGCTTTCAATTTTTCAACTTCTTTAGCAACATCAGTAGCGCACCTTCTTCCGGAGGGATCATTAAAATCCGCATAAAATTCCGGTAAATAAATATAGCCTACTTTATGCGCTCCATTGATGATGACGCTTTTTGCAAAAGTATCTTCCAATGAAATTTTATCCCTCAACAGAGAAACCACTTTTACAGTGCCATCGGCTTTTTTGAGCGTAAGTCTTACCTCAGAACCTCTTTCTTCGCCCCTGATCAACTTTACCGCATCGGTCAATGAATACCCGGTTACATCTACCGGTGTTGCTGCACCTTCACCAATTTTTAAAATTTCATCTTCAGGAGTTATTTCTCCTGATTTCCAGGCAGGCATCCCAGTGATAAGACTCGCAATTTTTATTTTACCGTCCTCTTCTTTTAATTGAGCACCTATTCCAAAAAAAGTTCCGCTGAGCATTTCATCAAAACTTCTCTTATCTACGGGTGCGAAATAAGAAGTATGAGGATCCATAC
>DATCMY010000417.1:0-5084 GCA_036565505.1 Hanamia sp. | reverse complement strand
ATGCTACACATCACTCCCTTATAATCAAAATGCGGAAATCCCCATTTAATTGTTTCCTCCACAACCGGGCATGCAGTATGAACTAATTTTCTTAAATGATGTAAAATAGGTTTTGCAAAATCAGCAGACTTTGAAATATATTCATCTACCTGTTTGTTTTTATTTTCCATATTTTTTTGCTTAGCCACTTACCTAAGTGATAATATGAAATTACGAAAACTCATTTGCTAATATAGCTTTGCATTAAATATTTTTCAATTTCACAATTCAACCTGGGATTAAAAATGTTTAAACAAAAAAAATTAGCATAATATAATTGTGCTAATTTTTAAATTTTTATTTTGGCTATCTGCTAATTAAAATTATCTCCCCTGGCTCCAGCTCCTCGCTCTTCTAAAACCACTGTGTGATGCAGGTTTGCGGTTCATTGGATTTTTGGGAGCAACCGGCGTTTGCACAAATTGCATGGTGCTTGCGTAAGGGTGGCCTTCTACAACCGGTATGGTTTGATCAATTAATTTATGAATATCGCGGAGGAATGCTCTTTCTTCCATATCGCAAAATGAAAATGCTGAACCCGAATTACCTGCCCTTCCGGTACGCCCGATTCTGTGGACATAAGTTTCAGGAATATTTGGTAATTCAAAATTAATTACATGACTCAGGTCATCCACATCAATACCGCGCGCAGCAATATCAGTAGCAACCAATACACGAATTTTTCCTTCCTTAAAATTATTTAAAGCCTTCTGCCTTGCAGCCTGTGTTTTATTTCCATGAATAGCATCTGCTTTAATATTGGCACGATATAATTCTTTCGCGATTTTATCAGCGCCATATTTTGTCCTGGTAAATACCAATGCGTTTTGAATGGTATCATCTTTTAAAAGATGAATTAATAATAAACGCTTATCATTTTTTTCTACAAGAAAAATATGTTGATCTACATTTTCCGCAGTAGATGAAACGGCCGCAACTTCTACTCTTACCGGATTTGTTAATATAGAAGCGGAAAGCTTTGTAATTTCCGGTGGCATGGTTGCAGAGAAAAATAAGGTCTGTCTTTTTTCTGGTAACCTCGCAATAATTTTTTTCACATCATGAATGAAACCCATGTCCAGCATACGATCTGCCTCATCAAGCACAAACATTTTTATATACTGAAGGTTTACAAATTTTTGAGCGATCAGATCCAGTAATCTTCCCGGTGTTGCAATCAGTATATCAACACCCTTACGTAGTTCATTGGTTTGATGAAATTGGGAAACACCGCCATAAATTACAGCATGCCTTAATCCTGTATGTTTTCCATAAGCATCAAAGCTCTCGTCAATCTGTATGGCCAACTCGCGCGTGGGAGTCAGGATCAATGCCTTTATATTATTATTGTATGGATCTTCTTTTTGTTGCAACAATAAATTTTGAAGAATAGGAATAGCAAAAGCAGCTGTTTTACCGGTACCGGTTTGTGCGCATCCTAATAAGTCTTTTCCGCGAAGAATTTGAGGAATTGATTGTTCCTGAATAGGCGTAGGCGTAGTATAACCTTCGGTTTCCAGCGCCTTCAATATGGGCGCTATTAAATGTAATTCTTTAAATGTCAATTTAAAATAGTTTAATGTAAATGATAACTTCCCTGAAAACGTTGTAGTTCTTGAAAGTTTGTTTTCAAATATGCTCAGAACCTATGACTTGAAGAGCTTTTACCTGTGGGGAAGATGATCCAGTCTGCTAAGTAGGAGTATATAATTTTAGCAAATATACATTTTTAAATGCGGTAAATTTTTTTATACATATTTTTTGTTTAGGCTTTAACAGGTTAATGAAGATTAGAACCATCCTTTAGATGAATGAATTATTCTTTATAAACGCAGTAATTACCGGAGTATTGTAAAAATTAATAAAACCCTAATGCATTACGTGGCTACATTATTCCGGATTGACCTTAGAATGTTTTCAGGTTTTGTAAGAGAAAATCAATAATTTTTTTGCGTAAAATAATTGAATCGCATTCTTAATTTATGCTTTTAATTTGAGAAGAAATATTACAAATCCGAACACAAAGTCTATTGGCTATTTTTAATTTTTTAGAATTAAGGGTTTACATCGTAAAGAAAAGTGAGTAAACATTATATAAGTCCCGTAGGGACTATTGGTGGGTAGAAAATCAGACCCGAAAAGTACGAAACGTTCCGAAGGAACGTCTATGCATTATTTGTTTAACATTTCTTCCCACCAAATGTGCCTGATGGCACAATTAAAAACCTCCCGAAAAACAATTCGGAATTGACATTACGAACTAAGCGCTTAATTCTATAATTTAATTCTATAAAAACTTATCTAACTTTATGCAAGAGGCAACCAATCAATAGATTTTTACGATTATTTAAAATAAAAGAAAGACATTAATCTTGCTATCTGCAGAAGAATTAATACTACATATTGGAGGCTGTAGCCTCAACAACCGTAATAGCCAAAAAATAATTTTCAGCTCTTTTTACGGTTATGCCATGTCTATTTGTTGTCGCTATACTAACAAACAGGAAGATGCTAATGAAATCTTAAACGACGGGTTTCTTAAAATATTCAAAGAAATACACCGGTTTACACCTGCGTATGTTGATGTAATGAGTTCTTTTAAAGGTTGGCTTGGCAAAATTATGGTGTATACGGCTATTGACCATAATCGAAAATTTAATAAATATGAAATGGCAACTACGCTGAACGAAAAATTTATTGAAAGGGCTCATGAAGATGAAAATGCTTTAGATAAAATTTCTTACGATGAAATCATTAAAGCTATTCAGGATTTGACACCTGCTTATCGTACGATTTTGAATATGTTTATAATAGAAGGATTCTCTCATGATGAAATTGCTGAAAAATTAGGTATATCCAGTGGTACTTCTAAATCGAATCTTTCAAAAGCTAGAAAACAATTACAAAAAATATTATTTAATTATCATCAACCTGTTTTATTAAAAAATGCCTTTTGACAAATTAGATAGAAAAATTCAGGATGCGGCAAATCAGTTTGAACCTGTTTACAATGAACAGGCCTGGAGTAATATGGAAAAGCTTTTGGATTTAAAAATGCCACAAAAGAAGAATGATAAAAGAAGATTACTTTGGATCTTTCTTTTATTGTTTATTTCCGCAGGTACCTTCATGTTCATTCATACATTGAAAAAGGATGAATTAATAAATAGCGCTGCAAAAAGAAATAGTAGTAAGCCATCCACCCATTCAGATGATAACCAATTAACCACTACAACAATTACTCCTAAAGAAAGCATCAATGCCAAATCTTTGAGGCAATCCGGGTTATCCATAAATAAAACATTTACCCAACCAACTTTTGCCGGAAGACCGGTTAAAAATAATACACCAGGAAGCCAAATGGCAATAAATCATCAATCCACTTTTAATGATCAAGTGAATAATACATCATTCAAAAATGATTTGACAGGAAATAAAAAAAATATTGATAATTCAATTACAGAGCCAGGTAGAAATGTAGAATTGCAACAACCAATGAATCCTAAAAATTTTAATGAACCTATAATAAGCAATGAACCTGCTGTAAAGAAAAATAATATCATTAATGAAAAAGAAGTAAATAATTCTACAGATAAACTACCTAATAAAAACAACGCTCAAATAGCAACCCATCCTCTTGAAAAGAAAAATAAATTCAAAAATTCTTTTGCCCTTAACTTCTCTTTAGGCCCGGATGTAAGTGCTATAAATATTGGTAATATTGGTAAAATAAATCTTTTATATGGCGCAGGCATTAATTATCGTTTTGGCAAAAAATGGAATGTAAGGGCAGGGTTTTATTTTGCGAAAAAAGTGTATGCGGCTAAAACTTCCGACTATCATCCGCCTGCCAGGTTCTGGACTTATTATCCCGATCTTCAGAACATAGAAGCAAACTGTAAAGTTTTAGAAGTACCATTGATTATTAATTATAAATTCAGCGAAACCTCAAAGCATTTTTGGTTTGCCTCAGCAGGTGTTTCATCTTATTTTATGAAGAAAGAAAACTATGATTATTTTTCAAAAAACGCCTCAGGCCAAAATAGTTATAACAGCTATAGCATCAGCAACAAAAACAAACATTATCTTTCATCAATCAGAATATCCGGTGGATACGAAAAAAAACTCAAAAACAATATTTCTATAATTGCCGAACCTTATCTCAATATTCCGCTCAGTGGGGTAGGGTATGGAAAAGTAAAACTTTACAGCACAGGTATTTTATTTACGCTTAGTGTAAAACCTTTTGCCAAAAAATAAACTCCATTTCCAGAATAAATTTTTTTATCCCGGAAATATTGATCTTTACAGGCAACCAATTCTTCAGAGGATACGATTAATAATCTATAAAGCCTGGTTATATTAATGGTTCGAATATGAGCCGGTATTATAACAGGGTTAAAAAAAATATTTATTTACCAGGTAACCAATTTGACAAATTAAAATTATTTTATGAAAATCAAAAATGTAGTATCAGTAATTATTGCAGGCTTAATTATAGCATCTGTTTATTCCTGTTCCAAATCCAATACATCAACTTCAAGTCAAACTCCACCTCCGGTAGTTGGCAATGGAAATAACCTGACGATAAATATATCAGGAATGGCTTTCCCCGCCAGTACTACCATAACCAAAGGAGATACTATTTCCTGGTATAATGGAGATGGCGTTACACATACAGTCACCTCAGACAATGGTACCAGTTTTAGTAGTGGGAATATAGCAGCCGGAGCTACTTTCTCCTACATAGCCAAAACAGCAGGATCATTCCCTTATCACTGTACCATTCATACTTCAATGGTAGGTACTTTGGTGGTAAATCCATAATGAAAACAGGATACGGGAATCGCTAATGGCAATTTTTTAAAGGATTGTTTCCAAATAAAATGTTTTATAATGGGAAGGAAACTTAACCCACATTGCAGCTATCCAGACTCTAATAGCCGTCGTTGTTGGGTTTCAATTTTTTTGAGTTCCACTTTGTGTACTACGGATTTTCGTTTTTTGAATGGCTTGTAGTTGGTCTTTAGGATGTCGTAAATGGC
>DATCMY010000416.1:0-10100 GCA_036565505.1 Hanamia sp. | reverse complement strand
CAATAAACCCTACAATATGGTATCGCAATTTGTGAGCCCCCATAAAGTTGGTTTGCTCGGTGATCTTGATTATAATTTTCCTGAAGGCACTCATGCCATTGGCAGGTTAGACAACCATTCTGAAGGCTTATTAATATTGACAACCAATAAAAATGTAACCCGGTTATTATTTTCCGGCGATATCCAACACCTAAGAGTTTACCTGGTGCAGGTAAATAATTTATTGAGCGACGAGAACCTTCATCAATTAAGAAACGGCGTTTCCATTCGTATTGAAGGAGGTGGAAATTATACGACTCCTGCATGTGAAGTGAATATTGTTGAAAATCCGGGAACTATTTATCCTTACATTCAATCAACCAACCAATATGGGCCACACACCTGGCTTTTAATCACCTTGTATGAAGGCAAATACCGGCAAGTCAGAAAAATGATGGCAGCTGTTCATCATCGTTGCAAACGATTGATACGGGTGAGTATTGAGGATATGATATTAGGAGAACTTCGTCCGGGCGGAGTAAAAGAAATGGAAGAAAATGAATTTTTTAGAAATCTTAAGATTGAAAAATATTAACTAAATTATTTTAGAATTGGTATGATATTTATAGCAATAGAAGTTCAGTCTTTCATCATTTAAATCTATTACTATGTTACAAAATAAAAGATCAGCTACACCTTTACTTTTAGCGGGATTGGCCGCATTTGCATATTATAAATATTCTAAAATGAGTCCGGAACAAAAACAGGATATTACCGGAACCATCAAAGAAAAAGGTAAAAAAATCTATGAAAAGTATGTTCCTCAATCTGTAAAAGATATGTTTGGCAAAAAAGATAATAACGCTGAATTAGCGGATATTTAAACCATGAATTTGACAATAATACACTGGGTATTTTTTGGGGGGTTCATTTATTTTCTAAAAATCAGTTTTTAATAAAGAAGATTTTTTTAAATGCCCCAATACTGACTACATTTTTCTTTGGCCCTAATTTATAATTAATTATTTTGAAGAAAAGCCAATCATCTATTGTAATATTATTGGCGTAAAGATTCATAAACTGTGAGTAAAAACGGGGTGATCCGTATTTATCCGGCATAATATTACCCCACACAGCTTTAACAGCCAATTCTTTACAGGTTTTATCATCAGGCTTTGTAAAATATGCAATTGCCAATAACAGGGCTAATAAAGTTATTATAATAATTTTCTTCATATACTTATCGCAGTGTTTTCTTTTTTTTTAAAGGGAGAATTCTTTTAGTCTGATTCTTATTCCTCGATTATTCAAACATTTATTCAGCAAAAAAGGTCCGATGAATAAATTTAAGATTCAAATATAACAATAAGCTAAAAAAGAATACAACAAATCTTAACCTCAATAGATTTTGGAGATTTACCAGTTTTTTTTACTTTCATTGTAAAAAGCGCAAACGATATTCAGCACACATATTTCGCATTTGGGATTGGTAGGCCTGCAAATTTTCCTTCCAAGAAATGACATTGCCATACCTGCATCCCATTCTTTTTGCGGAAGTACTTCCATAATTTGTTTTTCAATTTTTTTTGGATCAGAGCCAGAAGCTATGCCCAGCCTTTGAGCAACACGAACTACATGCAGGTCAACAATTACGCCCTCAGGTTCTTTGCCCGACTCACGCAATATTACATTCGCCGATTTTCTTCCAATGCCAGGCAAAGTTGTAAGTTCTTCTAATGTTAAAGGGATATTTTTATTGGCTTTTATTTTTTGTGCCATCTCCGAAAGCCATTTTGCTTTGTTGCCGAAATTGCGAACATCGCTGATATACTTCAATAAATGTTCAGGAGTTGCTTTCGACAAAGCTTTCATATCGGGGAATGCTTCAAAAAATTTCAGAGCAACCTGGTTGATATGTTTATCTGAATCCTGTGCAGATAAAACAACCATCACAATTAACTGGTAAACATTTTTGTACTCAAGAGGATGTTTTTTGCCTTTATATTTTTTAAGTAATGGTTTAATTGCCTCGGACCATTTTATTTTGTTGGGCATAATAAAAATATTTAAGTAAAAATTACTGAAGAAACTAAAAGAAAAAATAAGATATTGACTTTAAATACTTCATGGATGAATTTTTTTGAGAAGGTAATAAGTTATTTTTTTAAAAAATAAAATAGACAACTATGATTTAATAATCTTTAAAATTTTATAAGTCTAAGAAAATTGATTGGCATTATGATTGATCTGTTTTTATAAAAAATTATGCCAACAAAAACCTCTTCGGCAAAGAAAGCTCCTTTAAAAAAATGGTCCAAATATGTTACTGAACATAGCAATGCAATGGATTTGGAAAAAGATGTATTCAAACAAAAGGATCCGAAAAAGATTGCCGAATCAGTAAAAAGATCTGCTGAAAAAAGCAAAAGAAGAAAAGCCGGCCCCTTTCAGTCTGCAATGTCAATGATTAATTTTTATGAGAACCGTGGTGGTAAAAATATTTCAACTGCGCAAAAGAAAGTTTTAGATAAATCAAAAGAAGAATTGAGAAAATTATTTGGTAGAGAAGATGAAGAATAATTCAATTTAATTTTTGATTAATGATCATTCAGCGGTAAAAGGCGGCGTTGAAACTCTTTCCAATTAAGGTATTCAGGAGCTACACGTTGCTCAATCATAGTGATGCAATCTTCAACCGGGCATATTAACTGGCAAAGATTGCAGCCCACGCATTCTGCTTCTTTTATTGAATAAGTATTGTATGGATTGCCATGCGTAATACTAATAGATTGATGAGAAGTATCTTCGCAGGCAATGTAACAAAGGCCACAGTGAATGCATTTATCCTGGTTGATATTGGCAACATGATGATAGTTGATATCGAGGTCTTCCCAATGAGTAAGCGTAGGAACCGATTTTCCGATAAAATCATCAATAGCAGTAAATCCTTTTTCATCCATCCAGTTATTAAGCCCTTCACAAAGGTCTTCAATAATACGGAAACCATGCGTCATAACGGCGGTGCATACCTGCACATTGGAAGCACCCAACAACATAAACTCAACTGCATCTCTCCAGGTACTAACGCCACCTATACCCGAAACAGGAACTTTATTAGTGATTTCATTTTGAGAGATTGTTGCCAAAAATTTTAATGCTATTGGTTTTACCGCCGGTCCACAATAACCGCCGAAAACACTTTTGCCTGCCACATAAGGATTAGGAACATAAGTATCAAGATCAATTCCTGTTACAGATTGAATGGTGTTGATAAGTGAAAGTGCATTGGTTCCTGCCTCTACACAAGCTTTTCCGGTTGGTACTACAGAATGTACATTGGGTGTAAGTTTGGTAATAACGGGAATGTGTGCTACTTCCATCACCCATTCCACTACCATTCTGGCAATTTCAGGATCCTGCCCGACTGCAGCGCCCATGCCCCTTTCCGTCATTCCGTGCGGACAGCCGAAATTTAATTCCAGGCCATGCGCGCCGGTATCTTCAACTTTTTTTATCAATTCGTGCCAACTTTTTTTATCATTATCCGCCATTAAAGAAACCACCATGGCACGATCGGGAAATTCTTTAAGTACCTCTTTTATTTCTTTGAGATTAATATCTAAAGGCCTGTCAGAAATGAGTTCAATATTATTAAAGCCCATAACTTTTTGGCCATTAAAATTTACAGCGGAATATCTTGAAGAAACATTTTTCACCTGCGAACCAAGTGTTTTCCAAACCACGCCACCCCACCCTGCTTCCAAAGCACGAAGTACATTTATTTTTTTATCAGTTGGCGGCGCAGATGCCAGCCAGTAAGGGTTGGGAGATTGTATGCCGAGAAAGTTTGAATTGAGGTTTGCCATTTTATTTATTTTATTTCACGCAAGACTTACTTTCACGCAAAGGCGGAAAGAAAAATAAGGCGCTGAGTTTTGCGGCTTTGCTTTCTTATTTTTCTTTGCGTGAAACGGATTTATAAATTATTTACTACTCTATGAATACCATCTTTAATTAAATCCACATTAAAATTCACAAGCAATCCTAATTTTAAATTTGTGAGTTTTAAATAAGTTAGTACTTGTTTATAATGAACAGGTGCCAAAGCTTCAATTGATTTTAATTCTATGATGACTTTATTATCTATAATGAAGTCTGCTCTGAAACCTGCTTCCATTCTTATTTCTTCATGAACTAATGGAATACCCTGTTGCCTTGTAAAAGGAATTCTGTTCTTACCCCATTCATAACAAAATATTTCTTCATAAACACTTTCAAATAAGCCCGGCCCATATTGCTTATGTATTTTAAAACATAAGTTAACAACAAGTTTTGATATTTCGTTTTCGGTCATAAGTATTTTGTTTCACGCAAAGATGCAAAGTAAAATAAGCCGCAAAGATTCTTTGCATCTTTGCTTCCTTATGCGTCTTTGCGTGAAAGATATTCCAATATTGCCGCTGCCCCATCCTTCCCTGCCTGCACCGCATCTACAACTTCCTTTCCTCCATTCACACAATCACCACCGGCAAATACACCTATAATATTTGTTGCATTGTTTTCTTTTAAGAGAATCTTTCCTTTATTATTTTCAATTCCATTTTCATTTATTAAATCAATGAAAGGACTTTGCCCTGTTGCCTTTATAACCATATCACAATCTATAGTTATTGTTTCACCGGTAGGCGCTGGCGCTGGTTTTCCTGAATAATCCGGCGCTCCTAATTCCATTACATCACATACCAGTGAAGTTACTTTCCCATTTTCTCCAATGATTTCTTTTGGAGATGCCAGCCATTGAATTTTACATCCGTCAAGCATGGCAATATCCAGTTCAGCCTGTGTGCAATTCTTTTCCGCCTCAGTGCGTCTATATACCATCGTTACCTCTTTTGCCCCGAGCCGTTTTGCCTGTGTGGCAGCATCTATAGCTGTCATTCCCATACCAATTACAGCCACCTTATCCCCTACAGGAACGTTTGAAAATCCTTTTGTACGTATATCATAAATAAAACTGATGGCATCTGCTACCCCATCCAAATCTTCACCTGGAATATTAAGACGATTTGCAAGTCCTACACCTATTCCAAGGTAAACCGCGTCATAATCTTTCTGCAATTGTTCAAGTGTTACTTCCTTTCCTAAAGCATGGTCGTATTTTATATCAATGCCTCCCAATGAAGTAATAAAATCCACTTCGTCTTCGCAAAACGTGGGTGTTACTTTATAAGCTGCAATTCCATATGTCATTAAGCCGCCGCCTTTACTTTCTTTTTCAAAAACCGTTACGTCTATTCCTTCGCGGGAGAGTACATGGGCGCAGGAAAGCCCCGCCGGACCTGCACCTACAATGGCTACTTTTTTACCTGAGGATTCTTTACGATCAAATAATTTCCATTTATCTCTTATCGCCTTGTCAGTTGACCATCTTTGAAGACGGGCAATTTCAATAGGTTTTTTATCTAATAAATTATAAACACAATTTCCTTCACATAATTTTTCTACCGGGCAAACTCTTGAACAACCTCCGCCAAAAATATTAGAAATAAAAATGGAATGCGCCGATCCCTTGATGTTATCAGTAGTAATTTGTTTGATGAATTTTGGAATATTTATGCTGGTAGGACAACCTTTGATACAAGGCGCATCATAACAAAAAAGACAACGGTTTGCTTCTATCAATGCTGCTTCTTTGTTTTCAAAAGGAGGATGAATATCGCTGAAGTTTTCAGCGTATTGAGTTTCTGTAAGTATGTTATTTGTAATTGCCATTTTATTTTTTTTCACGCAAAGGCGGTAAGAAAAATAAGGCGAAAAAACCTTTGCCGCTTTATTTACTTTGCGTCTTTGCGAGGAATATTATAGTTCTACCAACTTCCCATACGTCTCTGGTCTTCTGTCTCTGAAAAACTGCCATGTATTTCTTACATCTTCAATCATATCAAGGTCAAATTCAGAAACAAGTAATTCATCCTTATCTTCTGAGGCCTGTGAAAATATTTGTCCACGCGGATCTACAAAATAAGAAGTACCATAAAACTTACCGAGATTCCATGGTTTCTCTTCTCCCACCCGATTGATACAACCCATAAAATACCCATTCGCAGCGGCATGTGCCGGTTGTTCTAACTTCCATAAATATTGTGATAACCCAGCCACAGTTGCGGAGGGATTGTAAACAATTTCAGCGCCATTTAAACCAAGAGCCCTGGCTCCTTCAGGAAAGTGGCGGTCATAACAAATGTAAATACCAATCTTTGCATACTTAGTTTGAAACACAGGGTAGCCAAGGTTTCCGGGTTTGAAGAAAAACTTCTCCCAAAAACCGGTAGTGTGCGGAATATGATTTTTGCGATACTTACCAAGAAAGGTTCCATCGGCATCAATCACAGCAGCAGTATTGTATAAAACACCCGCCTGCTCTTTTTCATATACAGGAACAATAATTACCATGTTGTATTTTTTGGCATATTCAGCAATCCTCTCTGTTGTAGGTCCGGGAACGCTTTCAGCAGATTCGTACCATGCTTTATCCTGGCCGGGGCAGAAATAAGGTGTATTAAAAATTTCCTGTAAACAGAGGATTTGCACGCCCTGTTTTCCGGCATCATCAATATAAGAAAGATGTTTTTGAAACATTGCTTCTTTAATTTCTTCGATAGTTCCTTCTCCTTCTGTTTTAGGAAGGCTCATTTGTATTAAACCTGATTTAATTATTCGTGCCATATTTCTTATTTAAATTTTATTTTTATGTTACCAGCAATAATTCTTTGAGCATCCCGGTTGTGTCACTCACTTGTGCTGTTTGTTCTTTGGGAATCTTTTTTATTTCACGCAAAGAAGCATAAGGAGCAAAGACAAATAGAAACTTAGCGCCTTTTATTATTTAGCGTCTTTGCGTGGCTAAATGTATTGTGACACTTTATTTCTCTTAATAAATTTGCCGAATCCTTTCTGCACCTTGCATTCATCATTATCAATAGCAACTTCACCTCTCAGCAAAACCGTTCTTACTTTTCCTGTCACTTCCCATCCTTCATAACCTGAATAATCTACATTCATATGATGCGTTTTTGATGATAGAGTATGTGTTTTTTTTGGGTCAAAAATTACTATATCAGCATCACTACCCGGTGCTATGGTGCCTTTACGAGGAAACATTCCAAATATTTTTGCAGGATTGGTACAGGCAACTTCTACATATTTATTCAAAGAAATTTTACCTTTTGCTACTCCTTCACTGTACAATAATTCCATTCGGTTTTCAATAGCCGGATGGCCGTTGGGGATTTTTGAAAAATCTTTTTCACCCATCTTTTTTTGCTCCCACATAAAAGGGCAATGATCTGTAGCTACCACATTTACCAAACCCTGGTTGATACCTGCCCATAAAGTTTGCTGGTCTTTCTTTTCACGAAGGGGTGGGCTCATTACCCATTTGGCGCCCTCAAAATCTTTTTCATAAAGCGAGGCATCCAACAGTAAATATTGAATGCAGGTTTCTATAAATAAATGTTGATTTCGTTTAGTGGCATTGCGAACAGCATTCAATGCGCCTTCGCAGGTAAGATGAACAATATATCCTGTACAACCTGTATAATTCAGCATATCTATAAATCTTTCAGAAGCTTCTGCTTCCGTAACTTCCGGTTGAGATAAATAATGATATAATGGAGAAAGATTTCCTTCTTCACGATTTTTCTGAACCAGGTAATCAATCATATCGCCATTGGTGGCATGCACCGTAACCATTCCTTCCTGCTTTTTTACTTCCTCCATCAGGCCAATCATTTGCCGGTCATCAATCATTAAAGCCCCTTTGTAAGCCATGAAAGTCTTGAAAGAAGTGATGCCTTCGTCTTCTATCATTTCTTTTATTTCCTTTTTTGTGTCTTCATTAAAATCAGTAACAGCCATGTGAAAACTATAATCTCCCAACGTAGTCCCTTTGGCCCTTCCATTCCATTCTTCCAATGCCTCATGCAATGAATGACCCTGTTTTTGTAAAACAAAATCTATAACTGTTGTGGTACCTCCAAACAAGGCAGCCCGTGTTCCCGTTTCATGCGTATCGCTGGAAAATGTTCCCATAAATGGCATTTCTAAATGCACATGAGGATCTATGCCTCCGGGAAAAACCAACATACCTGTTGCATCTATTACTTCATCTGCTTCGATAGAAAGGTTTTTGCCAATGGCAGAAATGGATTCTCCAACAATAAAAATATCACCAACAAAATCTTCGGTTGCTGTTACGATTCTTCCATTTTTTATTAATACTGACATTTTCGATTTTATTTTAAATGATGAACCCACCTGGCATTTGGCGGGTTTTAAATGTTGAATTTACCTCAATTTTTTTAAAAAGAATTTCATCATTCTATATTTAAAATAACCTTATCGTTTTGATTAATAAATAATTTTTCTTTTTCATCATACACTATTCTTTCTTTTTTCATCATAAAAAAATAGATAATGCCGGAGACAAAAAACCCTACGAACCATGCATAATTATACAAATGCCCCACCCATACAGGAACAGCATTTGCAGGCATTACTTTTATGGTTATTAAGAAACCGGGAATGTTTGGTAAGATGCCTGACAGCAAAGCAATGACAGCGGCTTTATTAAATCCATTTGAGTACGTATAAATACCTTTGCTTTTATAAAGTTCTATAGTATTCAATTGTTGTTTTCTTATAAAATAATAATCAGCAATCATAATGCCACCAACCGGCCCCAGCAAACTGGAATACCCAACCAACCATGTAAAAATATAGCCGGTAGGATCCGCAATTAATTTCCATGGGAAAATAAAAATGCCGATTACTCCTGTAATATATCCTCCCGTTCTGAAACTTATTTTTGAAGGAGAAAGGTTGGCAAAATCATTTGCCGGACTGACCATGTTTGCCGCAATATTTGTAGCAAGCGTTGCTATGGCCACAGCAATCATTGCGATACTTACAACAAATTTATCAGTAAATTTTCCTGCTAAAACCAAAGGATCCCAGATGGCTTCACCATACAAAATAATAGTGGCCGAAGTAACGACTACGCCAATAAAAGAGAATAAGGTCATGGAAGCAGGAAGCCCTATCGCTTGTCCTTTTATTTGCGCCTTCTGGCTTTTTGCATAGCGTGTAAAATCTGGAATGTTTAAGGAAAGTGTAGCCCAAAAACCAATCATACCAGTAAGGGCAGGAAAAAAGAAATCCCAGAAAGCTGCGTTGGTTTTAAATTTTGATGGTTCATCTAAAATAGGACCAAGTCCATGAACAACATAAATAGCCCAGGCTAATAATGCCAATGCAGCAATAGGTAAAAAGAATGCTTTAAAAACCAATAATTTCCGGATACTTTCCACTCCGAGGTAAATTACAAACATATTCACCAGCCAGAACAAAAAGAAAGTGATGGCAGGGCCGGTTTGCAACCCGAAGGAAGAAGGAAATATTTGTGGCAATTTTTCAATTGCAGGTATCCATAACCGTAACATCTGGTAAATGGCAAATCCGCCAATCCAGGTTTGAATACCAAACCAACCGCAGGCGACTATAGCCCGAAGCATTGCTGCAATATTAGCGCCTCTTACACCAAAACTTGATCTTGCAAAAACCGGGAAAGGGATACCATACTTTGCTCCTGCATGTCCATTTAATATCAAAGGAATTAAAACAATTGCATTGCCTAAAAAAATAGTCAGGATGGCCTGCCACCAATTCATACCACCTCCAATTAAGGAACTGGCAAGCATATAGGTAGGTATGCACAAACTCATACTGATCCAGAGTGCGGCATAATTTCCTGTATTCCATGTGCGCTTACTGAGTGGAACCGGAGCCAGGTCTTCACTATAAAGTGATGAAGATTGAATATTGATTTGATCTTCCATTTATAATATTTGTCAGTTGGCCTTCTTAAAAATTATTTTTCCGCCGATAGGAAAAATCATAGAATAATATACATTGACTGCATTGTTTCGTAAATTGTTTGCTCGTCATTCTATATAAACCTTAGTAGAAAATTTCATTTCTATCTTGCAAAACCTTATTACCTTATTATTTCTACATTTGCAGGACTTGAAAATAAGGTAATAAGGTTGAAGGGCTATTAAATT
>DATCMY010000415.1:0-2526 GCA_036565505.1 Hanamia sp. | reverse complement strand
ACCTAAAATAGTTTATCCCTATTGCATAACAGGATTACCTATGATAGGAAGTTTAGCAATTTTTTTCACCTCAATACTCGCAAAACCGAAATCTTCAACAACTTTTCCCATGATCAGGTAACATCCCGCACCCCTGAAGGGATACCCCGGTGTAGAATTTGGGAAATGGGTAGTATCGAAGAAATTGCCATCCGCATCCAGGAAAGTGCCGAACCACATGATTTTATTGTTTTTGGTAGGCACCTTGTTTCATGAACTGTGGATAATCTGTATGATTTCCTCCTTTATCCTGAAATAATTACTGGCAATCATTTCATTTGTGACTTTTTTAACTATCGGGATTTCCTTATAGGCCTCCTCCTCCTTTTTAATCACATCATGGTTGTTGATTATCTCGTTGTGAAAAACTTTGAGTTCAATTTTAGTTGCAGGGTCATCTGCCACCATACCCACAAAAGACCCGGAAGATAAGGAAGCGATTTTTGAAGGCGGGATAGCCTCGTCCAATTGGGTAGATTTACTGATCGAGGTATCCGAACTGTTGATGGAAACACTTTCACGCTCCTGCATGATCTTGCCAAAACGTTCCGACAAATGTTTAGCCGTTTCCCCGGAAGCTTGTCCGCTGATGATATTCCCTACAATATTTAAGATCACCTCCGCCTGGTCCCTGCCATAATCCTTTTTTAATTGGCTGTAATCCTGAACCGCTAAAGTCGCCGCCACTTTATTTGACCTGGCGGTGGCGACAAGTGTATCCATACCATTAAAATAAATAGTCGGAAATTCATCAAAGATCAGGCTGGCCTTTAATTTATTCTTCTGATTAACCAGTTTTATTGTCCGGGAAATATAAAGGGATAATACCGCGCCATAAACCTGCTGCTTTTGCGGATTGTTTCCCATGCAGATCACTTTCGGGGATTTAGGGTTATTCAGGTCGAGCGTAAAATCATTGCCCGATAAAACATAATACAATTGAGGAGAAGCCAGTCTCGCCATACTGATCTTTGCGCTGGCCACCTGTCCTTCCAATTGATCAAAGGCCTGATTCTTCCAGGCGGATATAAAGGGATTAACCAACACTTCTACTTCAGGTTCTGTTTCCAGCAAACTAAACAGGCTTTTATAATCTGCTTGCATCAGTTCAATAACATGCGGCAGGGTGCAGTATTTACCATCCTCATATTTCTTCAAAAACCAAATCACGGCAGTCACAAAATTGATCGGAGATTCCACAAAGAAGTCGCCTTGTTTCTTGATCCATTCCCGGTTCAGGCCCATCATAATCGTCCGGCTGGCTTCGGTCGCATCCGTAATATCCGTCATGCTGGCAGGGTCGAGCGGGTTGCATCGGTGCGAATGGGATAAATCCTCAAAATTGATCACATAAAAGCGGGGCTTAACCGCATAAGCTTTATGGTGCTTTAACACGGCATTATAAGCGATCTTAGAAAGGTCATCATATTTGAAATCATACAATAACATGCAGTAGCCTTTTTGGATGTGCTGGTTAATGACATGCCGGATAACAAAATAGGATTTACCAGAACCGGGACTGCCTATTACCAATAAACCCCTGAACGGATTGGTGATGTTAATCCAGCTTTTACGGATTTTCCCTTTCAGGTTATATTGTGCCGGTAGATTAACCGAATATTCGTTTTGTATTAAACGCTCTTCCTGTGGAAAGGATTGATTGAGGGTATTAAAGATGTCTTTGTTCAAGTTGAACTTTAGTATTCTTGTAATGATCGTACCCCCGGTCAGTATTAAAATAAAACCGAGTGAGGTTATGCCGATATAAAATGAGGCGATGATTTTAACTGATGATGAAAGGTTTAATAAGATAGGGCTGCTAAAGAATAACAGTAATCCTAAACTAATGTAAACTAAGGGGGTCTGCCATTGCAGTTTTTCATCCTTTTTACCTTTTACGCCGATAAGGCTAATGATGAGTAATAATAAGGCGATAGATTTCAGGATTAAATTACCATTTTCACCTGTAGGCAGCGGGTTAATAATTTTTTGAATGATATGATCCAGAAATGGTGCCGTAAAATGCCACTCCCGGAAACCTGCATAACATACCACATAAAAGTGTATGACCAGTATGGCGATACTTAGCAAGCGTGTAAAGTCAATGACTTTTCTTAAGCCTTGTATATTTTCTCCGGTTTGCATAAGGCAGCCCTCTCTAAATCTCCTCCGTTAGCTAACAGAGAGACTTTATTTTTAATGGTGAATAATTCTGTTATAGATGATGTTTTCTTTTCTTTTTCCGTTTGAATTGCGCGTTGATATTTTCTTCTGCTTGCCGGTCGTCTAATAAGGTATCCAGCAGGTTTATGGATGTGCGTTGGTTGGTTGGTTCAAAATTTTGCTCCTTGTCCGGTGTACGGCTGGGCTGTTTTTGATTTGACAGTATCGAATTTTCTTGAATGGTTGATTTATGCCCCGGCTCCAGCTTGTCCAATATTTTCTTAGCACTATAATGTGCTGCTACATCACTGCCCTTAAACACTG
>DATCMY010000414.1:0-2835 GCA_036565505.1 Hanamia sp. | reverse complement strand
CCATAGAAGAAACACATCCAGACTTTTTTTGGTACGGCATTCATGGGGTAGAAATATTATATACGGTTATGGGGACAGGTTGCAAAAGTATAGTTCGGGTACATACTGAAGGGACGGATGTAGCTATAGGTACCTGGAATGATGGACGTGTTGGCACTTTTCGTGGCACGCGTACCGGTCAGCATTTATATGGGGGTACGGCTTATGGTGAAAAGGGGAATGCTGTTTTAGGCCCCATTGAAGGGTATAAGCCGTTGTTAACGGAGATAATTCAATTTTTCCAAACAGGTAATCCCCCTGTAAAAGCAGAAGATACTTTAGAAATATATGCCTTTATGGAAGCGGCAGATGAAAGCAAACGCAGAAAAGGAGTCTCTGTAAACCTGGATGAAATATGGGAACATGCCAGAAAAGATGCACATAAAAAATTAAAAGATTTAATTTAAAAAATAAAATAAGGGGTTCTCACATCTAAAATCTAAAAATGGAAGATTCAAGAAGAGACTTTATCAAAAAAACGATAGCCATGTCTGCTGCTGTTTCTCTCGGCGGTATATTACCTGGCTTTAGCGCTAAAAGCTATGCCAGTATTTTAGGAGCAAATGAGCGTATTAAAGTGGGTATTATGGGGGTTCATGCACGCGGATTAGCGCTTGCGGATAACTACGCCCATCAGAAAAACTGTGAGATTATCTACATCTGTGATGTGGATAGCGAATCAATGAATAAATGTATAGATACAGTAGAAAAGATACAAAACAGACGTCCTAAAGCCGTGCCTGATTTTCGGAAAGCTCTGGAAGATAAATTATTAGATATTATGGTAATTGCGACACCAGATCATTGGCATGCACCCGCTGGTATCCTTGCTTGTAAAGCTGGAAAGCATGTGTATGTCGAAAAACCGTGTTCACATAATCCGCATGAAGGAGAAATGCTGGTAGCCGCTTCCAGAAAATACGATCGTAAGATGCAAATGGGCTCTCAACGCCGTTCATGGCCTAACATCATTGCTGCAATGAAAGAACTGCAGGATGGTGTTATCGGCAGGCCCTATTATGCCAAAGGGTGGTACACCAATAACCGTCCATCAATCGGAACAGGTAAAAAAATCCCGGCTCCCTCCACACTGAACTATGATCTATGGCAGGGACCTGCTCCCCGTGAGCCATACAGAGATAATATTCTACCTTACAACTGGCATTGGTTCTGGAGCTGGGGTACCGGAGAAGCGGGGAATAATGGCACTCACATGTTAGACCTGATGCGATGGGGATTGGGAGTTGAATATCCTTCCAGTGTACGTTCAGGAGGAGGCCGGTATCGTTATAAGGACGATTGGCAAACTCCGGATACGCAGGTTATTAGCTGGGAGTTTCCCAATAATACTTTTATGGAATGGGAAGGAAGAAGTTGCAATGGCCGCACCATAGAAGATACTACTGTAGGCGCTGCATTCTACGGAGAAATAGGTACCCTGGTCATTGGCGGTGGAAATTCTTATAAAATATACGATCTTAAAAATAAACTGATAAAAGAGGTTAAAAGTGAAATTACAATCGATCCTCACAACCTCGTAAACCCTTCGCAGGCATTAGATGCTTTGCATATACAAAATTTCTTTGACGGCATTCGTAAAGGAACTCCATTAAATGCAGAAATATTAAAAGGTTATCAAAGTACTTTACTGGGTCAGCTTGGTAACATTGCCGTGCGTGCCGGTAATATTTCCTTTAAAACGGACGAAAAGAACGGGCATATTATTAATAATGAAGAGGCTGAAAAGTACTGGAAAAGAAAATATGAACCAGGGTGGGAACCCTCAGTTTGATCTTGAAACAATTAGTTAGAAAGAACAATTGACAAAACAAGGGAAAACTAAATGATGGAAATTTTAATAAAGAAGCTGATATACTGCTGACAGGTAAAGTGAATGGTATCCCTGAACCTTTTTGTGGGCGCCAGGAAAGAGAAAGTATTACCTGGCTTGGTTATCCTGCTGATTTTGAAATACAGAAGTTGATTAAAATACTTGTCAATGCTATTAAATGAATGCTATTAAATGGATGTTACTTAAAGATCATTATTTTCTCCATTTTAATTAAATAACCCGGTTTTCTAAACGAACAAAAATATATAAATGACTTTCAATATACTCGATTTAGTTGTTATTATCCTCTTCTTTTTAAGTATGATTATAGTAGGTGTTTGGTCCTATTTTAGGAGTAAAAATTCTGAAGATTATTTTGTTGCAGGAGGGAAATTACCTTGGTGGTTAGCGGGTATTTCTCATCATGTATCTGGACATAGTGGAGCGGTATTTGTGGCCTATGCAGCCGTTGCCTATACTTATGGCTTTACAATGTATATGTGGTGGGCATTTCCTGTTGGTATAGTAATAATAGCCAGTGCCAAAATATTTCCGGTTTATTGGGTCCGGTTACGAAAAAATTTCCAGATACAATCTCCGCTTGAGTATTTAAGTGTAAGGTATAATGTGTCCACACAACAGATCATAGCCTGGACGGGAGTATTACTGAAAATTTTTGATGTGGGAGCCAAATGGGCCGCTATTGGCATTCTGCTTCATGTTGTTGCCGGTATTCCAATGACCACCGGTATCCTTGTTTCAGGACTTGTTACTTTAATATATGTCACTTTTGGAGGTTTATGGGGAGTAATCGTGACAGACTTTATTCAATTTATTGTTCAGATATTAGGAGGTATTGTTATGTTTATACTCGTTGTCAAGCGGCTTGGGGGACTTGCCTCTATTACTCAGATTTGGGATCGCCTGCCTTCCAGCCATAGTAATTTGTTTAATGATCCTTATAC
>DATCMY010000413.1:0-7280 GCA_036565505.1 Hanamia sp. | reverse complement strand
ATTAAAGTCGGGTGGCCGCATGTTTTACCTGGGAACAGGCAGTGGTGGACGCTTATCCGTTTTAGATGCAATCGAGATACCTACAACTTATGGTATTTCAAAAGGTATTGTTAATGTGATCCTCGCAGGAGGGGTTGACAGTCTTGCCAAGGCTTTGGAAGAAAAAGAAGATGATACAGAGGAAGGATGGGCACAACTTGTTGAAAATAATATATCCCCTAAGGACATTGTTATTGGCATTTCGGCCAGTGGAACTACCCCATTTGTTTTAGCAGCTTTAAAAAAATGTAAGGAAAATGCTATTACTACAGGATGTATCGTCAGCAACCCGTCGTCTCCAATTGCAGAACGGGCGGACTACCCCATTGAAGTGATTACAGGAACAGAGTTCATAACCGGCAGTACGCGTATGAAATGTGGAACTGCACAAAAAATGATTTTTGATATGATCAGTACAACAACCATGATCCAATTGGGCAAAGTTGAGGATAATTATATGGTAAATGTAAAATTGATCAATAAGAAAATTACAGATAGAGCGGTAAAAATGCTTATGGACAAATCAGGAATTAAAGATTACGAAGAGGCGGAAAAGATACTTTTAAAATATGGTAGTGTAAAGAAAGCATTAGACGAGCTGAAAGTAAAGCAATTTTGATCAGGGAATTAAAATCAGTCATATAATTAAATATATAATAATGAAGAATGCCTTATTACTCTTTTCTTTCTTTTTCTGCACTTTCTTAAATGTAGGGGCGCAGGCGCCTGATGCCAACTTAGGTATAATTCCGGCACCTGAATCCATTAACGTCAAAACGGGATATTTTTTATTAATTCCGGATGCTGGTATAACAATAGAATATGGGAACTCTTCAGATAGAAAGATTGCTCAAATGTTTCATGATTTCCTTAAGCAGCATTATTCATTAGATCTTCCAGTAACAAACAAAGCCAAAAAGACGGATATGAAGATTATTCGTTTCTCTTCAAATAATTATAACGGAGGCGATAAGGAAAGCTATAAGTTAACTATAACACCTTCAGAAATCAAAGTTTCAGGTAAAGATGCAGGGTTGCTTTATGGCCTACAAACCTTGATGCAACTCTTTTCATTTAAAGAAGGCCCACCTATTTCTATTCCATGTGCCGAAATAATTGATGCACCCCGTTATAAATATCGTGGAATGATGCTGGACGTTTGCCTACACTTTTATCCGGTTTCTTTTATTAAGGAATTGCTTGACCTGATGGCAGAATATAAACTTAATACCTTTCATTGGCATTTAACCGAAGATCAGGGTTGGCGCATTGAAATAAAAAAATATCCATTGCTTACTTCTGTAGGAGGGTTTAGAAATGGAACAATAATTGGCCGCTATCCCGGAACAGGAAATGACAGCCTTCATTATGGAGGATTCTACACACAGCAGCAAGTGAAAGATATTGTGAAATATGCACAGGATAGATATATAACAATTATTCCTGAAATTGAATTGCCCGGTCACTCTTCGGCAGCCATTGCGGCTTACCCGCAATTAAGTTGCTTCCCGGATGAATCAACGAAAATAAGATCAACCACTCCATGGGCCGGAAGCCCCACCGGCAAGCAGGTACAACAAACATGGGGTGTATTTGAAGATGTCTATTGCCCTTCTGATTATACCTTTAAATTTCTGGAAAATGTATTAACTGAAGTGTTAGCATTATTTCCCAGCCACTACATCCATATAGGCGGTGATGAATGCCCAAAAGATAGTTGGAAGAAATCTGCCTTTTGCCAACAATTAATGAAGGAAAAAGGATTGAAAAATGAAGATGAATTACAAAGCTATTTTATTCGAAGGGTTGAGAAGTTTCTAAACTCAAAAGGACGAGAAATAATCGGTTGGGATGAAATTTTGGAAGGTGGGCTGGCTCCCAATGCTGTGGTACAAAGTTGGCGTGGGATAAAAGGAGGGATTGAAACTGCCCGACAGGGCCACGATGTAGTTATGTCTCCAAGGGAGTCTGTTTATTTCGATTATCTGCAAGGTAAAGAAATTCAGGAGCCTTTAGGAATTGGTGGATTTACACCATTAAAAAGTGTATATGATTATAATCCCACCCCCGCTGAACTTACAACCCAGCAACAAAAACATATTATTGGAGTTGAAGCTTGTTTATGGACGGAGTATATGCCCACCAACGCAAAGGTTGAATATATGTTTATGCCCCGAATGTTGGCTTTATCAGAAATAGCCTGGTCTCCATTAAACAGAAAGGATTATGTTAATTTTTCATCTAAGAGAGTACCAAAACACTTAGCTAAATTGGATTCAACTAAAATTATATATCGTGTCCCTGAGGTTATAGGGATTGAAGACACTGTTTTATATGGAGGCAATTTTAGCTTTACGCTAATTCCTTCGGTGAGTGGCGCCAATATTTTTTATACAATTGATGGTTATACGCCTGATGCGACCACTTATTTATATAAACCACCCCTTGTAATCGTTATTCCCAAAGGTGAAAAACGTATTTTACAAACCGTGGTAATTACTCCTTCCGGGAAAAGAAGCAGGGTTACAAGGACCCTGTTGGATAATGCTTCGTCCCCTGGATTGCCGAGATAATGTAACTTGAGTTATCATAATAAATTTCTTAAAGATCATGAAAAATAAAATCTTATTACCTCTTGCTATTTTTCTTTTTTCCTTTTCAACTTCAAAAGGCCAGAAAGAGTATATGGTTGGCACTTCCCATATAAGCATTGAGCCGGATAGTGCCCTTTTTTCTGTTGCGTTATCCGGCTATGGATATCCGCCGGAAGGGCGTTTTAGCATAAACTGGGCTTTCAAAGGAAATACACCGGTAAATATCGTTGCAATTACAGGTTTGGATGGGAAATTCTTTGCAGCAGATAGTAATTGGATCCTTTGGTCAGGAACTCCTTCGGGGGAAAATATCTCATGGAAAAAGATAGGAACTGCTGATGGTATAATAGCGCTTGCCGGAATGAATGGAAGAATATATGCCGTGAATGATAAAGGAGAACTTTTAATGAGAAAAACCATTCAGCAAAACGTGAGATGGGAAAGAATTGCAAAGGCTATTTATGTTAAAACACTTACCGCTTTAGATGGGAAATTGTATGCAACCAATAATAAGAACGAATTAATGAAAATGAATCCTTTACAGCATGATAAATACTGGATAAATATTGGCCGTGCCAATGATGTACAAAGTATGACAAGCCATGATAAAAGACTCTTCGCCATCAGTGCAGGAGATACTTTATGGCATATCCTGCCTTATAAGGATGGAGTTCCATGGACAGAGATTGGCAGATATAATGGGATCACTTTTGATATTAAAATAAAACAAATCGCAGTATTAAATAACCGACTTTATGCAGTATCTAAGGATAACAAATTATATATTGGCCGCCATAGTACAGACGGCAATCTTTCTGCCACAGCTTTTGCCATAAAACGTAAAAGCAAGACGGTTGTGATGGTTGGAGTTGACCTTACCGGGTTTAATTATTCACTTACAGACGAGGTAAAAGACATCATTTCTAAAAAAAGGAACATCCCGAAATCGGCTATTTTAATCAATGCTTCACATACCCATTTCTCTCCTTCGGCGCAAGCTTATCCAACATGGGGAGATTTTTTAGATCACCCGGATAGCCTATACTTAAATAATATACTCAAAAAGGGGATGGTGAAAGCGATTGAAAATGCTATGGATAATATGTCTCCTGCTGATTTGTATTTTGGAAGAGGAACAACCGATATAGGACGAAACAGGAGAGCTCCGGATCCGGAGTATCCTCATGATAAAACACTGGATGTGTTGGAAGCCAGGAATAGTGCAGGAAAAGTTGTAGGCGTTATGTTTTTAACTGGCTGCCATGCAGTATTTAATAATTCAGGCAGAGAAAGCTATACGATAAGTGCTAATTTTCCGGGTGTAACCAGGGATATGATTCGGAAAAAAACGGGTGCGAATGCCATTTTTATTCAGGGATGTGCCGGCGATATCGATCCAAGATCTTTATTAGACCATAAAGAGACAGGAATGCAACTGGCAGATGATATAATGAAAGTGATAAATGGAAATATGACTAAAATCACAGGCAACATTTCTTATTCTTTTGATACCATAAATATACCGGTAAAACCATGGAATATCGATACAATAAAACAATTTAAAATTGATAATGCGCAGAATCCGGGGGACCTATATGCACGAAAAAATGTAAAGTGGGCAGACCTGATGCTTAACATGTATAAAAAAGGAACGGTATCAGATAAGTTACCTGAGTATATTCAGATCATTAGCATTGGGGACTGGAAAATGGTTGGTTTATCGCGGGAAGTCGTAACCGAATATGGGCCTGCTATCAGAAATATATGGCCTGGCAAGATTGTTTCAGTGGCGGCTTATTGTAATGATGTAGCCAGTTATTTACCGAATGAATGGCATGTAGTTAATCGCTTTTATGAAGGGTATGATTCCTTCTTCTGGTATGGACAACCGGGGCTTCCGCCGGTAAATGTTTTTGATATTGTTATTAAGGGAATTAAATTACTTAAACATTAAATTTTTAGAAAATTGAAATATGACAACGCTCGCTAAAGAAATTGATATAGAAACAATTCGTAAAAAAGGGTTGAATCCGCTGATCATCATCGGGTCGCTATTTTTTATATTCGGTTTTGTAACCTGGCTAAGTTCGGTTCTGATCCCTTACTTGCAAATCGCCTGCGAACTGAATAATTTTCAGGCATACTTAGTAGCTTTTGCATTTTACATATCCTATTTTTTTATGGCTATACCTTCTGCAGGACTGTTAAAGATTACCGGATTTAAAAATGGAATGTCGATTGGACTCCTTTTGGTTGCTGCCGGATCCCTTATTTTTATCCCTGCAGCTATTTACCGTACATATAGTATATTTCTGTTTGGGTTGTTTGTACAAGGAGCGGGGCTTGCCGCATTGCAAACTGCTGCTAACCCTTATGTCACGATTCTGGGGCCTGAAGAAAGTGCAGCCAAACGCATGAGTATAATGGGATTTTGTAACGGCATTGCAGGCATAATAGCGCCAGCTATACTTGGAGTTATTATTTTAAATGATGCAGATAATTTAACGGAGCAATTAAAACATATGACCGTGATTGATAAAGAATCGGCATTGAATGCGTTGGCACAAAAAGTTATCTTTCCTTATATTATCATTACTCTCATATTAATTGCTTTGGCATTCTTAATCTATCGCTCTAAACTTCCTGAAATAAATGAAGTTCCCGATGAAGAAGATTCTTCTGGAATGCCAATTCTTTCTTCCAAAACAAGCATTTTTCATTTTCCTCACTTGTTGATCGGCGTATTTACTTTATTTCTGTATGTCGGAGTGGAAGTGATTGCTGGCAATACCATTATTAAGTACGGAACCTACCAGGGCATTCCCCTATCCACTGCAAAATTTTTCACTTCTTTTACTTTGATAGGAATGCTGGTCGGTTATGTGGTAGGGATCATTTGCATTCCTAAATATTTCAGTCAAAAAAAGGCGCTGAAATATTCCGCTGCCTTCGGAATTATTTTTACTTTGCTGGCTCTGTCTACTCACGGGTATATCTCTGTCATGTTTGTTGCTTTGTTGGGCCTGGCCAATTCCCTTATGTATCCTTCAATATGGCCATTAGCCATTGGAGGATTAGGGAAATTTACCAAGATCGGTTCTTCTTTTTTAGTGATGGCAATATCAGGGGGCGCTTTATTGCCGTTATTATATGGCTGGTTAGCCGATTATGCCAATGCACAGCAGGCTTACTGGATGGTTATTCCATGCTACCTGATGATAGGCTATTATGCCATAGAAGGACATAAGATTGGAAGAAATCGGATTAACTAATTCTTAAAATATAGTCATGATATTAATAGCAGACAGTGGATCTACCAAAACAAATTGGTGCCTGATAAAACAAAATGGGGAACAACAGTATTTCAATACAGAAGGCTATAACCCATATTTTGTTGATAGCGCATACATTGTAAACTCAATGACTCAAAATTTTCCTG
This sequence comes from Hanamia sp., assembly GCA_036565505.1. Classification (GTDB taxonomy): domain Bacteria; phylum Bacteroidota; class Bacteroidia; order Chitinophagales; family Chitinophagaceae; genus Ginsengibacter. Next base: position 1,208 of record DATCMY010000413.1, on the reverse strand, counting down.
AGGGTATGTCAAACTCTGAAGTTGGGGAGGTATATTATTATGGAGCAGGATGTTTTCCTGGAAAAGATTACATCTTAACAGACGCAATAAAGGCCGTATTTAATCAGGCAAAAATCTTTATTGAACTGGACTTGCTAGCGGCTGCAAGAGCTTTACTCGGTATAGGTTCTGGGTTTGCCGCTATCCTGGGAACAGGTATGAATACCTGCATTTATGATGGGCAAAAAATAGTACACAATATTGATTCTTTAGGGTATATTCTTGGGGATGAAGGAAGCGGAGCAGCAATAGGTAAAAAATTACTGAGCGATTATATAAGAGAATATATGCCCAAGGAAATAAATGAACTGTTTTATGAAACATTTCATTTAGATAAAGAGGATATTTTTGACCGTTTATATGGGCAGCCTCTTGCCAACTGTTTTTGTGCTGACTTTAGCAAATTTGTATCTGAGCATATCCAGGGTATATATTTTTATGACCTGGTAAAAACTTCATTTCATGAGCTTTTTCAGAATTTGGTGAGCCATTACCCTAATTATAAATCCTATTCATTTAATTGTGTCGGAACAGTTGGATATACTTTTAAAGATATATTATGGGAGGTAACACAGGAGTTTGGTATGCAGCAAGGTAAAATCCTTAAGTCTCCTATTGATGGATTGGTTGAATATCATATGTTACAAGGGTTTAAATAGGACATTTTGATATATTTAATGGAGTCTATAAACCTGAGTTCGGTTTAAGTGGCGATTAATTTTGGCTGATTGAGTTGTTTTATAAGAACAGGATTGGGTTCTTCAATATCTTTTTTGATGGAAGGTTTTTTAGAAAAAAAGAGTAAGCTGCAATAATACTCATTATGTTTAAGATGAAGCCTGCAATATTTCTGTGTCTGGTATGTTCTACCAGATTGAAAAACATAAAAAGACGCATGTGGAGTGAGGCTGGCTTTGAATAGCTTTGCAGAATGGTAATCATCAAATCAGGCTAATTCTCCAAAAGTAATGAAGAACCAACACGGTCAGGAATTTATAGTTTGGTAATAAATCCTTAGATTAGGGTACTATTAACCTGAGTTCGGGTTAAGCGGCAATCAATTTTGGTTGATTTAATAAAGCGATAAGAGCAGGATTGGTTTCTTCAATATCTTTTTTGATAGAAGGTTTTTTAGGAAAGAAAGAGTAAGCAGCGATAGCACTCATGAT
>DATCMY010000412.1:0-8874 GCA_036565505.1 Hanamia sp. | reverse complement strand
AATGCATAATTACCATTTTGCAATATCAGTAGCAGGCATATATAAAATATCTGAAAAATCTGCTATCACAGCTGGTTACGATCAACCGCTTACACAGCATCCTACCAATAATCCACAACCTAATATTTGTTTAGGTTTTGAGACAACTACCAGTTCGCATGCATTCCAGGTATTTGCCGGCAATTATTATAGCATTGTACCGCAGAGCAACAATATGTTTAATCAGAATGATTATAGAGAAGGGCAGTTTGTGATTGGATTTAATATTACTCATTTATGGAACTTTTAACTAATTTTATTAGTCTAAATTTTAATTTATAACTTAAAACATAAAAACAAATGAAAACAAAAGGAATAATTACAATCCTTGCCACAGGGTTTATAGTGGCCAGCTTTACTCTAAATGTGAACACAAATGATCAAAAGAAACCATGGCCGGTACCTGCCGCTGCCAAAGCCAAAAAAAATGAAGTAGCAAGCAATGCCGAATCAATTAAAGCGGGCAAAGCTTTATGGAATACACATTGTAAATCATGCCATGGAGCAAAAGGCTTAGGCGATGGTACCAAAGCTGCCCAGTTAAAAACAGAACCAGGTGATTTTTCAAAAGCTGATTTGCAATCGCAGACAGATGGTGAAATATTTTATAGATTATCTGAAGGAAGAGATGATATGCCTTCTTTCAAAAAGAAAATACCTGATGACGAAGACAGGTGGAGCCTTGTAAATTTTATCAGGACTCTAAAAAAGTAACCTGATATTATAAAGAGCAGCTCATTAATTGAGCTGTTTTTTTTTTGTGGTATAACAGGATGATTAAGATCATATTAACAACTGGGATAGCTCATAAAATAAAATATAATATCCGCGTAGTTTTAACCTTTCTATTCAATCAATCAACATTATGCAAGAATCTCCAAAACCCACTTCAAGGAAAAAATTTCTTCTTTGGAGTGCAACCATTCTTTCTTCAGCTGCTGTTTTTAAATTCATAAGAATACCAAAGAAGAAAAAGAGCGAAACTGTAAAAATGCTTACACAAGATGGCAAGCTGGTAGAAATAGATAAAAAACTCCTGGCTTCTCCGGGTAAAAAAATCAGCGATATTGAATTGCAACAATGGGTAAAAAAATAAATCTACAACAATGAACGATAACACTAATAAATCAAGAAGAGAGTTCCTGCTGACAGGACTTTTGGCTTCTGCCGCAGTGGCGGGATGCAGTGATAAAAACAATCCTTTTTCTACTGAAGAAAAGGTAGCGCTTACAGGCCAAAAAGTGAAGCTGCTCTCTGTAAACGGAGAAGTGATTGAAATAGATAAGGCTTTCCTGAAGCCTGTGCCAGATACACCTCATCTTTCCAATGCAGAAGAAAGGAGAGGGATCCCGGGCAAAAAGTTTGTAATGGTGATCGACCTTTCCCGTTGTAAAAATTTAAGAAAATGCCAGAGTGCCTGTAATCATATGCACCAGGTACATCCCGGACAAAACTGGATAAAAGTGTTGAGCATGGAGGATTCTGCTCATAATGCTCCTTACTGGCAACCTACGACTTGTATGCATTGTGATGAACCTCCTTGTGTAAAAGTCTGCCCTGTTGACGCTACTTTTAAAAGACAAGATGGAATTGTATTGATTGATAGTGACCGTTGCATAGGTTGTCGTTTTTGTATGGCTGCCTGCCCTTATTCTACAAGGGTGTTTAACTGGGAAGAACCTGTGCTTACCGAAGAAGTAGCTGAACAACCTTATTCATGCGAAACCAGTATGCCGCAGAAGAGAGGAACCGTAGGAAAATGTGATTTCTGCCCCGATATGACCCGGAAGGGAGAATTGCCACACTGCGTATCTGCATGTCCTAATGGTGTATTCATGTTTGGTGATATGAATGAAGATTCGGTAACCAACGGAGCTGAATCGTTCCGGTTTAGTGATCTCATAAAAGACAAAGCCGGATACAGATTAATGGAAGATTTGGGTACTAAACCAAGTGTTTATTATTTGCCTCCTGTAAATAGAAACTTTCCTTATGAATCAGGCCTTGAAAACAAATACGAGGATGATAATAAATATAGGGATGCTAAACTATCAAATAAAAAATAATTGACTGTGGAAAATTTAACTACATTAACCTCCGATCAAATTACACGTGACCTTCTTCCTCAAAAATTTGGTAAACGTGGGATGATCTGGACCGGAACCCTGATTGTTTTTTGCCTTTTTGGCGCTTTTGCTTATTACCGCCAGTTGAGATACGGCCTTATTGTAACCCATATGCGGGATTATGTTTCCTGGGGAATTTATATTTCCAATTTTGTGTTTTTTGTTGCTATTAGCCTGGTGGGTTCACTCATTACAGCAATTTTCAGGCTTACCGGCGTAAAATGGCGAACACCGATTACAAGAATAGCGGAGATCATTGCCGTATCGGCTATCGTTTTTGCAGCGCTCATCATAGTGGTAGATATGGGGCGCCCTGAAAGATTCCTGAACCTGGTACTTCATGGTCGTATACAATCGCCTATTTTGTGGGATGTTATTGTGATCAGTACCTATTTTTTCATCAGTATACTATTGTTATATTTCCCTCTATTACCTGATCTTCAAATACTGCTTAAGTTCAAAGAAAAAACCGGGAAAAGATTAAATAGATTATACCGTTTCCAGGGTTCATTCTGGAAAGGGACAAAAGAACAGTTTCGTATAAGTGATAAATCAATTAATATCCTTTGTATTGTTATTATACCGGTGGCATTTATGATTCATACTGTTACCTCATGGTTGTTTGCTACTACCTATCGTCCGGGGTGGGACAGTACCAACTTTGGCGCCTATTTTATCTCAGGAGCTTTTCTGGCAGGGGCCGGTGCAGTTGCAGTAGCCATGTATGTATTCCGCAGGGCTTATCACCTTGAAAAATATATCACTGAGATGCACTTTGAAAGAATGGGTAGGATAGTAGTATTGCTTGCCCTTGTATACCTGTATTTTAATGTAAATGAATTCCTGACTCCTGCATTCAAAATGAAGGAATCGGAGGAAGGTCTTATCAAAGAATTATTTATAGGCTCATTTGCACCTATGTTCTGGTTTGCCATTTTAGTGGGTATGATTATACCAATTATTATCCTGGTATTTAAAAAAGGAAGAAAGCCATTGCCTATGTTTATTGTAGGTGTTATGGTGGTAGTAGGTGCCTGGTTCAAAAGATACATTATTGTAACACCCACATTATTACATCCGTTTTTGCCAATGGAAAATGTTCCTGAAAGCTTTAAACATTATTTTCCCAGTTGGGAAGAATGGGCAATTGCCGCGGGTTCGCTGGCCGGTGCTTTACTCATCATCACTTTTTTTGCAAGGATATATCCTATCATACCTATTCACGAAACAATAACCGAACAAAATGAAAAAGATGAATCAAAATAAATCGATTTTCCTGTTTTTATTTTTCTCCTTCATGCTGTTCAATAACAGGCTTGTTGCGCAGGAAGATTCCGTAAAACCGGAAAATGTAGTGAAACTGCATTATTTTAATACCGATGACAACATGCAATACCTGATATTGGAAAGCATGGTGAAAAATGGAAGAATACTAACCCCGCATAAGGACATGACTTATGCCATTTATCTTGACAGTGCAGACCAAAAAAACCTGGTCAGCAATGTGAAGACGGATGAAGAAGGGAAGGCTAAAGCATTCATACCGCCTGCATTAAAAAATGCATGGGAGGCCTCACCGAAGCATACTTTTATAGTAAAGGCCGGCGATGAAGAAGTGATTTCAGATTATACAATTAATGAAGCAAAAATCACCATTGATACATCAACTGTAGATGGGGTAAAAAATATTACTGCTACAGTAATGAAAATGGAAAATAATGCATGGGTGCCCGTATCTGATGTAGAAATGAGAGTAGGAATAAAACGTATGGTCGGTATTCTTTCTGCAGGCGATGAAGCCACCTACACCACAGATTCAACCGGATCGGTAACTGTGGAACTTAAGAAGGATAGCATGCCCGGCGATCTGAAAGGAAACATAGTTCTGGCAGTCAAAGTGGATGATAATGATGAACTCGGTAACCTGCGGATGGAAAAGACGGTACCCTGGGGAGAAGTTACAAAACCCGATACCACTTTTTTTGAGGAACGTACATTATGGACTACCCGGTTTAGAACACCCTACTGGTTACTGTTTACAGTTTACTCTATCGTAGTCGGCATCTGGGGCACGCTTATTTACCTGGTGTTCCGGTTAATTAAAATAGGGAAACTGGGTAAACAATTCGCTCTTGAAAGCGGTCCGGATGAATCAGGTGATTCATAAAATATAATACCATCTTATTATCTCCTAAATCCGATGAATTATTGAAATGCCAAAAGTCATTCCCCTGTTCTGAAAGTCTCAGGGGTTTGACTTTTTCTTTTTCTGGTAAGAAATGCAGAGGATATCTTTTGGCGCAAATTTTTTATTATCTTCCGTTGTAGTTATCCTGGTACCCGAAATTCCGACAAGTACCAGTTGCAAATAATATGAACAAATAATGATGTTTGGAAATTAATTAATTATCATTTCACAACAAATTTATTATGGGCAATGATTTTGAAGCTTATATCCAGCAACTCGAATTAATGGGCTTTTTTACGGGTTATGCTGTTATTTATGCTATTGTACATTTTATTGCCGGCGAACAAAGAAAAAAAACAAACTCTTTTATCATCAGTTTAGTTAAGTTACTGCCATATGCTTATGCGCTTACAGGTACTTTGTTTTTAGGGATGGTATTAAAAAATATATCTATTGATATATCGGTGCAAAATATTGCAGATCAATTTCAAAATCCGTACTTAAAAATATGGGGTCTTCTGTCAGTCTTATTCTGGATACCGGCCCTTTGTAAAAAACCTGTTTTTAGCCTTCTTCATAGCCTGGTATTTTTTTTCTTTCTTATAAAAGACCTGTATTTGCAAATCAATCATTCTATCGGTAAGGAAATAATTAGAAATGATATGAAAATATTTACGGATAGCCTTCTGCTTAATGCAGCGACCCTGGCATTGGTTGTAATCTCCTTTTACCTCTTAAGAAGAATCCGCAAAAACAGCAATTCAGTTGTTAATTGATTCTTATCCGCTATCAACCAAATCCTTACTTCAGTTGTTCGATCACGCCAGGTTGCAACTTTACTTTTTTTAGCTTTTCAATTTTGTGAGCTATATCATATTTCGCTTTGATTAAAGTCATAAAAGTGTAATAATATCATGAATAGCTTTGTGTTAATTATTTAATAATTATTCACAAAAAAAAATATGATTTATGAAACTGTTTAGTAATAAAACCCTACTCGCACTGCTCGTTCTTATTAGTGGCTATGGATATATCGCCGGTTGTACCCATGAGAATGATATTCTTCCGGCACCGGCTACAACAACAAAAGTTATTAACCGTGGATCGGCAGTTCTGCTTCCGGGGAGTATGTTAGTTGGCGATACTACTCAATGGAAATTAGATAAGGCACATTCCAGTGTACTTTGGCAGACAAACTATGTAGGTGCTGCGGGTTTGCTAACCGGACGTTTTAACCAATTTGGTATGCATAACGTTGTAGATGCAGAAATGCAGAATTACATCACTACCGGCCAGCCATTGAAAGATACTTCATGGGCATTCTATGAGAATGATCCTTCAAAAACCTATTTTAGTGGTTATGTACAAATTAATCAGTCCAATACAGGAGAACCTGCAAGGGACGGAGGTTGTAATATTTCCGGCCTAGGTACCGTACCTATTGTAGCGGGAACTCAAAACCTGACTATTACAAACCTTGCCAAAATACATACTACTAAAATAGAATTGGATCCTTTGAGCGAAGATTATATTGTAACCCTTAACCTGACATGGCAGGGTAAATTGACCGCTCCATTAACCGAATCTATTGTTGGCAGATTAAAATATATCAAAAAAGCAGTTGTAGGAGCCGGCACCGCTTCTCCTTACAGCGTATTTGGGTTGCAATTAACTTTCCAATTTGATTGCAGGGATTATGGTATCACCAGCACCAGCATTTCAGATAAAGTTCAAATTGAGTGCAATATGAATTTCAATAACAAATAATTCACCCTAAAAAGAAATTATAATGAAACGATTATTAATATACATCGGACTGATATTAGCGATGGGCTTTACTTTGACCAGTTGCTATAAGGACGTAATTCTTCCTGAAGCAGCAGTTGATCCGGATGGTCCTCCACAGCCGGTGAGTTTTTCAACTCAATTGGCCCCCTTGTTCAATACAAGTTGTGCGCTCGCAGGATGCCATGTTACCGGTGCGCATAAGCCATATATGAATACGGGTATATCTTACCTGGAAATTGTAAATGGTGGTTTTGTAAATACCGATATTCCAAAGGCAAGTATTCTATATATTCAGATAAACGGAGAAATGAGAGTGAATATTCCTTCTGCTGTAGACAGGCAAAGAGTGTATGACTGGATAAGAAATGGTGCGCCGAATAATTAAATGACTTTTAAAAAAAATAAATCATTATGAAAAGTATTATAAATAAAGTAAAAAGCCTGCTGGCGTTCGCTTCTTTCCTCATCATTTGCCTGTTCTTTCTTGGCAGCACAGGTTATGCACAGGATGATAGTACCGCTGCCGCTGAGGAAACCCCGGCTCCGGTTAAAGTAAAACCAGTAAAAAACACATTCGAGAGCGTTTGGCTCATCGATAATCAAACCGTGATGGTTCCCATAAAAGGTACAATGGAAATGGATATCCAGCATCGTTTTAGTACTGTTAATAAAGGAACCGAAGATTTGTGGGGCCTATTAGGATCTTCTGCCAATATCAGGCTGGGTATGAGCTATTCACCCATCAATAAATTAAACCTGGGTATAGGAATTACCAAAGACAAAATGTTGCTAGACCTTAGCCTTAAATATTCCATTATAACTCAAACACCAGGTAAGTATCCCGTGAGTATAACTTACTTTGGCGATGCAGCCGACGATACAAGAAGAAATGCTACTATTTATGATGGTAGTGATATCAAGCACAACTCCGACAGGTACTCTTTTTTCAACCAACTCATCATAGCCAGGAAAGTTTCTGACAAACTTTCCGTACAAGTGGCTCCAAGCTTTTCGCATCAAAATGCAGTACCGGGTTATTACACAAAAAATGACAGTACCGGCAAGGTGATATTTAAATACATGAAAAACGATCATTTTGCTATTGCCTTTGCTGCCAGGTACAAACTAACCCCTGTAACTTCTTTGATGGTTAATTATGATCAGCCTATTACTGACCATCCTACCAATAATCCAAATCCTAATTTATCTTTTGGATTTGAATTTAATACAGGTGGCCACTCCTTCCAGGTATTTTTTACCAATTATTCATTGCTTAGCCCGCAACAAAATAATCTGTATAATAAAAACAGTCCTTTTAATTATACTGATAAAACAACCAATGAAAAAATAAAAGGGGGGCAATTCCTGATAGGATTTAATATTACAAGATTATGGAATTATTAAAATAATGTTGTTATATCTATAGCAGGAGGATATAACAACAGTAATTGTAAAGGGGCCTTTAATTGACTGATTAAAGGCTTTTTTATTTAAATCACCCTCTATGAATAAGATCTTTTTTTACCTTCATATGGCTCAATAAGAAGCGATGATAAAAAATAATTTATTTAAAGCGATCACAGGCATCTCCATAATTGCTTTATTGGCGCAAATATTTTTTGCCTGTAATCCTGCACCGGGGCATAAAAACGAGGAGCCCCAAAAAACAAATCCTGATAAACAGTTTCTTAAAAAACCTCCTTCCTCCTTTGAGGATACATTGACATTCACATTTCCATCCGCGGTATTTTATAATCCGGATTCTCTTCAGCTTGAGAAAATTAAATCTATTAATAATAAAATGATTTTCGAAAGCCTTACTCATGACTGCTTTTTTCAAATGAGAAATGCCCGCATGGTATTGAAAAAATACTGGCCGCATATACATATCATCGAAACTTCCAAAGCCCGTTACCTGCTGTTTATTAAGGCAGATGGTAGTAAAACCGTTATTGACCTTAATGCTAAAAATGACATATGCGGTATATTTATTTTCGACGGGGTAAAAGATCCTGAGCTTATTGATATGATGAATGTAGATACCGAGCTTGGATTTTACTTTAAAAAATAAATTAAGATAACTGCCCATGAAGTATTCTTATAATACATTAGGCTAATTGAAATTTTCTTTAGCAGTTCAAAAAATCATTTATCTCTTTTATAAATATACCCGCAGGTTATTTCCCGATAAAGAAACCTTGTATTGTATTAAGGGCGATCCCGCAGGGCCTTGTAACACTGAACCAGTTGCTGAAAATAATGAGCCATGCGCAGGGCAATAAAACTGGCCGTTACTATAATTCACCGGGTAGCCCTGGTGGGTGCAGTATTCTGATACTGCGATATAATTGCCAGCTTGTGTTTTAGCTACAATTACCCCATTGGTATAAATATAACCTCCCGCGTTTAATAAGGGTGCAGCCGCTGTATCAGTAAGGTTTAAAGTAAAATCAACACTTTGAACAGGTGCTGATGGATTGTTTTTGCTGCAACTGCCAAGGCAGGTAATCAAAAATGGACCTGCTATACCCATTCCAATTTGTTCCAGGAACTGTTGTCTGTTCATGCTTATTATTTAAATTTTAAATGAATTTATAGTACCTAATTCTTTGTTTTCTGTATTTTTTTGGCAGAATATTAATAGTTGAAAGCAGGTATTAATATCAGTTCTTTTATTTTTTCAGCCATAATAATAGCCTGTTTACCCAATTTAGTAAGATAGTACTTGTAGGA
>DATCMY010000411.1:0-2119 GCA_036565505.1 Hanamia sp. | reverse complement strand
ACGCCCTATTGTTATGACCTCTCTTGCATTTATTTTAGGAGTGCTTCCATTGGCATTCGCAACCGGAGCTGCCGCAGAATCCCGTAAAACTATCGGCTGGACTGTATTTGGAGGGATGCTTGCAGCTACTACTTTAGCTATATTTATTGTACCTGTTTTATACGTACTGATTACCCGCTTATCTTACGGCAAGAAAAAACTGGCAGCGTTGAAGGCAAGTTATAATCCGGAGGAACATAAAGAATTTGAAGAGGATATATAATACATTAATCCAAAATAATATTGTTCATAAACTTCCGGAAGCCAGGAAAATAAAATTGGAAAATGCGGATTTCATTTCTTGTTTTAGATTTGGAAACCAACCATAATTTCTTTCAGAATAGGAAGAATTTACACATCTGTTTACAAATAAATGGATGAAATATCTTTACCGCGTAAATCATTCAAATGGAAAAAATTAAATGGGGAATTATTGGCTGCGGCGATGTTACTGAAGTAAAAAGCGGGCCTGCTTTTAATAAAGTAAATAACTCCTCGCTTGAGGCTGTAATGAGCAGGAATCCTGAAAAAGCAAAAGATTATGCCTTTAGACACCAAGTTCCTAAATGGTATAGCGATGCCAATGAGTTGATCAATGATGAAGAGGTGAATGCAATTTACATTGCTACTCCACCCGCTTTTCATGAAGAATATACATTAGCCGCTTTCAAGGCAGGCAAACCTGTGTATTTAGAAAAACCAATGACGCTAGACTATGAATCAGCCCTTAAAATAAAGACCATTTCAATAGACAATAATATAAAATTGGCGGTAGCTCATTATCGCCGTGAACAACCTCTTTTCAAAAAAGTAAAACAATTACTTGATGAAAAAATTATTGGAGATATAAGATTCGCCAAAATTGATTTTTATAAAAAATCTCTTACAAAAAACGATCTTGAAAATCCCAGAATTGCCTGGCGTGTAAACAATGAGATTGCCGGTGGTGGCATATTTCATGACATTGCTCCACATCAGCTCGACCTGATGTATTATTTTTTTGGAGAAATTGAAAAGGCAGCGGGATTTGCCACTAACCAGGCAGGTTTGTATGATGCAGATGATATTGTATCGGGGAATATTTTATTTAAATCAGGTGTAATTTTTAATGGCTTATGGTGTTTTAATGTTGCTGAAGAGGATGAAATAGATGGGTGTGAAATTGTAGGTTCAAAAGGCAAAATAAATTTTCCTGTTTTTGAGCATGCAAAAATTATCATTACTCTAAATGGAAAAACGGAAATCATTCCATTTGTTCCACTGCAACATGTACAGGAACCCATGATCCAAAAAGTAGTTGACTATTTTTTAGGAAAAGGCCCTAATCCTTGCAGCGCAGAAGATGGGGCAATAGTTATGAAATTAATGGATCAATTTACCGGTAAATGAAATTAAACTAAGCGTTTTCAATAAAATTACTTACGGGCTTATAACCTTAGCAGGCACTGAATGCACTGCCGCCGCCATTTCCATGATGAGCGATTCATCTTTTTCAATTGCATTACCCACAACAATGATATCTGCTCCGGCTTTGCAGTTTAGGTAAGCTTTTTCAGGATCGGTAATACCGCCGCCAATGATTAATGGAATTTCAATACAGCTTGCAACTTTTTCAATCATGCTTTCTGTTATGGGCCTTTTGGCACCACTTCCGGCATCCATATAAATTAATTTCATTCCCAGCATTTCTCCCGCCATTGCGGTACACATGGCAATTTCATTTTTATCGGCAGGTATTGGCGTAGCATTAGAAATATAAGAAACGGTAGTAGGCGCCCCGCCATCAATTACCATATACCCGGTACTCATTATTTCCAACCCGCTTTGTTTTATAACCGGTGCACTCACTACATGCTGGCCAATCAATAATTCAGGATTGCGGCCACTGATTAAGGAAAGATAAAGAAGCGCATCAGCATATTTTGAAACCTGGGTAGAACTTCCGGGGAATAGAATTACAGGGATAGTACATCCTCCAGTCAACCTGCAACCGGCTGATCAGCAAGTAGCCAATCAATCCTCCTATTACATTTCCACCGGAAAACCATACATGAAAGCGTTAAGCATCGTTGTTTTCTTC
>DATCMY010000410.1:0-5740 GCA_036565505.1 Hanamia sp. | reverse complement strand
TAAAATTTTTCCTTCCGTGTGTAAATTTGAAATACTTCCTGTAAGATTTTGAATGATTGATAAATTGCCACCAACTAAAGCGCCAACGCCTTCTCCATTACGGTTATTCTCATTCGCTCCCCGTTGGTATTTCATCTTTTCTCCCACAAGGCATTGCCTGATAGAATCAATAGAATCAATTTGTGACTGTTCAGCATTTGAAAAATCTTCGGGAAAACTATTGCACATTTTTGAATGAATGGTGGCAATGCCGTAATTGTGATTGATGTGCAAATGAAACACGGTAGCATCACTGAAACCAATGATCCACTTAGGTTTTTTTTCAAATTGGGTGAAATCTATTTTATCAATGATCCGTACTGCGCCATATCCGCCACGGCCCAGCATAATTGCTTTTATGGAAGAATCGTCGAGCATCTGTTGCAGGTCGTTTATCCTTTCTTCATCTGTGCCGGCATAAGTAAAATCTTTAGCACCAACGGTATTGCCTATCCGAATATCGAATCCCCATTCTTTCATTTTATTGATTGCCGGTTGGCATTCATCAAGGCTGATATATCCTGATGGACAAGTGATCCCAATCAAATCCCCTTTCTTTAAATAGGGAGGAATTTTTTTTGAATGAGGTTTTGTTTCAAACTTTTTATCATCAGTAAAGGCAGTGGTCACCGCAGCTAAAGGAACTACCGCAGAAAGGAAATCTTTTCGATTCATAATTTATTTCTTCATTTCAATAAAAAAATTACAATGTAAAACCCATTCCTCCTTTAAGCGCTTTTTCATATTTACGCAAATCAAATTTATAATAATAGGGCGCCTTGTGCGCTACACCCTTTTTGGTTTCATTTAATCTTTTTAAAATTCCCGTTGCCACAATTTTACGTTGAAAATTCCGCCTGTCTAATTTTTTGTTCAATATAGTTTCATAAAGCTTTTGCAATTCGGGCATTGTAAATTTATTGGGCAGTAAATTATAACCTACCGGGTGAAAATTGAGTTGAATCTGTAAATTCTCCAGTGCCTTTTCCAGTATTTTCCCATGATCAAGAATCATTTCCGGTATATTTTGAATATTGAACCATTCGCATGCTTCAGAAATAATATCCGGAAAAGGTGTCACTTTTGTAAAATCAACCAATGCAGAATAGCCAACCGAAATAAACCTTTCAAACATCCAGCTATCATCGCTTTTAATTCCTGTATTTTTTAAAAATTGCTGATTAATTTTTTTAGTAGATCGATCAGTATCACTGAAAACATGAAATTGCTGAAGGTATATTTTATCCAGTCCTGTTCTTACTTTCAGTATTCTCTCTGCAGCCTGGTCCATGTGCTCTTCTTTCAAAATAAATCCACCGGGCAGTGCCCAGATACCGGCATATTTTGCTTTAAGCAACAATACTTTTAATTCATTTTCATGAAATCCAAATATGACACAATCAATCGATATATGCCGCAGGTATTTCTCATGCCCTTTATTATAATGATCACTTAATTCTTTTTGAAAATCCATTTCTAAAATTAGGGTAGAAATTGGATATAAAATAAAAAGAGTAAGATTAAGAAATAAATAATACATTGCGTCACAATAACGCAATGATTAATTAAAAATTTATAAAATGAAAAAAACGATTGCTTGTATTTTAATTGTGTTGACTTCTTATCATCTTTCAGCACAAACCTATATTTCCGCCAAAACTAAAGAGCTGGTTGGCAAAATGACCCTTGAAGAAAAAGCTAAACTTGTTGTAGGCAATGGCTTTCACATGCCCGGTGTAAATACAGGCGGGCCTGTAATCGGCCAAACGAAAGATAAAGTGCCCGGAGCTGCAGGTACTACATTCGCAATTTCTCGTTTGGGGATTCCTTCCATTGTTTTATCTGATGGACCTGCCGGTGTAAGAATTGATCCTTTCCGAAATGGCGACAGTTCCAGATCTTATTATGCCACCGCATGGCCGGTTGCTACATTACTTGCTTCTACATGGGATACGGCCATGGTTAAAAAAATGGGTGTTGCTTTTGGAAGTGAAATACACGATTATGGAATTGATGTTATTTTAGCGCCTGCTTTAAATATTCAGCGTAATCCATTAGGTGGAAGAAATTTTGAATATTTTTCTGAGGATCCTGTTATTGCCGGTAATATGACAGCGGCCCTAGTGAATGGAATTCAATCCAATGGTGTAGGTACCTCCATAAAACATTTTGCAGCCAATAACCAGGAAACTAACCGCAACACAGTAAATACAATCGTAAGCGAAAGAGCTTTAAGAGAAATTTATTTGAAAGGATTTGAAATAGCTGTAAAAAAATCGCAGCCATGGACCGTGATGAGTTCCTACAATAAAATAAACGGAACCTATACTTCTGAGGAATATGATTTACTCACTACCATCTTAAGAAAAGAATGGGGATTTAAAGGCCTTGTAATGACTGATTGGTTTGGCGGTAAAGATCCTGTTGCACAAATGAAAGCAGGCAATGACTTGTTGATGCCGGGAACACCTAATCAGACAAAAGCAATTATGGATGCAGTAAAAGATGGTACGCTTGATGAAAAAGTTTTGGATCAAAATGCTGAAAGAACGCTGGATCTTATTTTTAAATCACCGGCCTTTAAAAATTATAAATTTTCGGATAAGCCTGATCTTAAAAAAAATGCACAGATTTCACGCACAGTTGCCGAAGATGGAATGGTATTATTGAAGAATACAGATCAGGCGCTGCCTTTCATGAAAAACATGCACAACATTGCCTTGTTTGGCATTAATGGTTATGAGCTTATTGCCGGTGGTACCGGTAGCGGTGATGTAAATAAAGCCTATACCGTTTCTCTTTCGCAAGGTCTTTCCAATGCAGGTTATGCGGTTGATGCTGATTTAAAGAATATTTATACAAATTATATCAGCAGCGAGCATGCCAGGCATCCGAAAAAAAGTTTTTTTGCGGAGTTCATGAATCCAACTCCGCCTGTTACTGAATATTCGGCCGATAATGATCTCATCAATAAAGCAGCTGCGAAAGAAGATATTGCCGTTATTTCAATTGGAAGAAATGCAGGAGAAGGAAGAGACAGAAAATTAGAGGATGATTTTAATTTATCAGACACAGAAAGAACACTCATTAAAAATGTTGCTGATGCATTTCATGCGCAACATAAAAAAGTAGTTGTTGTATTAAACATTGGCGGCGTAATAGAAGTGGCAAGCTGGAGAGATAATGTTGATGGAATATTGCTGGCCTGGCAACCCGGACTGGAAGGCGGCAATGCAATTACTGATCTGTTGAGTGGCAAAGTGAATCCATCTGGTAAGCTTGCAATTACCTTTCCTATGAGTTATAATGATGTGCCTTCAGCAAAAAGTTTTCCCGGAAAAGAATTTCCGGAACAAGCGACTACAGGTAATTTTGGAAGAAAACAAATTCCTGCCGAGGTCACTTATGATGAAGGAATATATGTGGGTTACCGCTATTACAAAACGTTCAACATTACACCTGCGTTTGAATTTGGATACGGGTTGAGTTATACCAAATTTTCATTCAGCAATCTTAAATTAAGTTCTACTCAATTCCAGGGAGAAATTACCGCGAGTGTTACCATAACAAATACCGGAAAGGTTGCGGGAAAAGAGGTAGCTCAACTTTATCTTAGCGCTCCATCACAAAACCTGGACAAGCCCAATGAAGAGCTTAAGTCTTTTGCAAAAACAAATTTGATTCAACCGGGCAAAAGCCAGACTATCAGTTTTACCCTTACTGCATCTGATCTTGCTTCTTTTGATACGAAGCTCACTGCCTGGGTGGCTGATGCAGGTAAATACATTGTAAAAATAGGCGCTTCATCTAACGATATAAAACAAACAGCCAATTTCAATTTGCCAAAAAGTATTGTTGTTGAGAAAGATCATAAGGTTTTGGTTCCCCAGGTAGACATTAATGAACTAAAGGGTAAATAATTTTATTCCAATTCCAATTTTAAATCAAACATAAACCCTCTGTACTCTCAGGGGGTTTTTTGTTTGTTTGGGCATTGACATGCTTTGCGGTATTTTTGCAAACCCGCAGCATATCTGAACTGGCGGTTAGAAAATATGAAAGAATTTAAGCGATACTTACTCACAGCGGCGCTGCCTTATGCCAATGGGCCACTTCACATAGGGCACCTGGCAGGATGTTACCTTCCCGCGGATATTTATGCCCGCTATATAAGGGCTAAAAAGCTCGATGTAAAATTTGTTTGCGGCAGCGATGAACATGGTGTGCCCATTACCATCCGGGCGATGAAAGAAAATATTACCCCACAGCAGGTGGTGGATAAATATCATAAAATTATCAAGGACAGTTTTGAAGAAATGGGTATTTCATTTGATATTTATTCACGTACATCCAATCCGGTACATCATAAAACAGCTTCCGATTTTTTTTTAAATCTTTATGAAAAAGGTTTGTTTGAAGAAAAAGAAACTGAACAATATTTTGATGAAGAAAAACAAACATTTTTAGCAGACAGATACATTACAGGCACTTGCCCGGTTTGCGGCAACACCAATGCTTATGGCGATCAATGCGAAAAATGTGGATCCTCATTAAGCCCCGAACAATTGATCAATCCACGTAGTACATTAAGTGATGCGGTTCCTGTAAAAAAGAAAACAACACATTGGTATTTTCCTTTGCAGAATTATGAAGCGTTTTTACGGCAATGGATACTCGAAGATCATAAAGAATGGAAAAATAATGTATATGGCCAATGTAAGAGTTGGCTTGATAAAGGTTTGCAACCAAGGGCTATGACCCGCGACAGTAACTGGGGAGTGAAAGTTCCAAGCCCCCCGGCACCCGAAGGGGGAGGAGGGAAAGTGCTGTATGTATGGTTTGATGCGCCTATTGGGTACATTTCTGCAACCAAGGAACTCCTGGATAACTGGAAAGATTACTGGTACGCTGAAGACACCAAACTGGTACATTTTATAGGAAAGGATAATATCGTTTTTCACTGTATTATTTTCCCGGCGATGTTAAAAGCGCATGGCGATTTTGTGTTACCTGATAATGTGCCTGCCAATGAATTTTTAAATATTGAAGGGCAGAAAGTTTCTACCAGCCGCAACTGGGCTGTTTGGGTAGATGAATATTTAAAAGATTTTCCGGGCCAGCAGGATGTGCTTCGTTATGTATTATGCGCGAATGCCCCTGAAACAAAAGATAATGATTTTACGTGGAAAGATTTTCAAGACAGGAACAATAGTGAACTGTTGTCTATTTTTGGCAATTTTGTAAACCGCACTTTTGTTTTGATGCACAAACTATGTAAAGGAAAAGTTCCTCCATTGCATGATGACATTCTTGATGATGCCGATAAAAAAGTGATGGAAGAATTTGGGAATACAAAAATTAAGATTGAAAATTTATTAGAGCAATATAAATTCAGAGATGCATTGTATGAAGTAATTGACCTGGCAAGAAAGGGAAATAAATACATGCAGGATAAGCAGCCGTGGATAGTGGTTAAGCAGACCACGGACGATGGTCAACCGACCACCGAAGCACAAAAACAGATTGATAACTGCCTTCATATTTGTTTGCAATTATGTGCTAACCTTGCCATTTTTGCTAATCCGTTTTTGCCATTTACAGCAAAAAAAATGATCAACATGATGAAAGTAGTTGATAAAATGCTGGACTGGGAAAATGCCGGTAAATCTAAATTGTTGAGTGTGGGTTATAGTTTAAGAGC